>VGYL01000043.1 GCA_016872975.1 Planctomycetota bacterium | reverse complement strand
ACGGCAAACCCGTTCTCCTGCACCGAGGCGATGCGGCAATGGGCCCGGGAGTTGACACAGGGGGTGGATACGGACCTCGACAAGGCCAAGGCGATTTTCGAGGAACTGGCCGCGCGTCTTTTCGATCCGGGCGGGCGACCGAAGAACCGCACGGCGCGCGAGGTCTTCGACGCCTGGAAAGACCCGAAGGTCTGCCTCATGTGCGCGGATCACGCGGTCCTGTTTGTCGCGCTGGCCCGTGCGGTGGACGTGAACGCGTTTCTGGTGGCCGTCACCCGGATGCCCGAGGGCGCCGTCCGAGGCCATGCCTGCGCGGCCGTCTTCGCGGGGGATCGCACCTTGCTTGTCGATTCCGCCCACCGCTGGTTCGGAGCCCCGCACCAGGAGTATACGATCCTGGAGGACCTTCAGGCCACGGCGGCCCTGTGCTTCGTCAACCGGGATATAGACGATCCGGCGGAACTGGCGGCCTACCGCACGGGCTCGAAATTGTGGCCGGACTGGGTCACCGGCCGATTGATCCTCGTCGCCGGCCTGCTTCGTGCCCACCAGGCGCCGGAGGCCCGCCGCGTGTTCGCCGCGATCCCCCCGCCGCAGTCGGAAGACTACGAGGCAGCAGTGTACTGGTGCCTGGCGGGTGAGCCGGAGCTGGTCGAGAAGAATTGGGACCGCGCCGAGGAGTGTTTATGCAAGTCCCTCGCCATCTGTCCCGACGATAGTTACACGTATTTCAACTTGGGCAGAACCCACGTGCAGCAGCATCGGCTCGCGGAGGCCCGCACCGCGTTTCGCGCGTGTCTGCGCCACGAGCCGAGCGGGCAGATCGCCGCAATGGCCCGCACCGCCATCGCGCACATCAATGAGGAGATCGGGATTGACGAGGCGCCCCGCGCCACCGCAAGGTAACTGCCTTTTCGGCTGCAAAGAGAACTGCCCCGGGAACGCCGATCTCCGGATCGGCCGGTCATGCCAATCAGGAGATTGGCGATCCCGGGAGGCTGCCGCCCGACCCGGTCTATTACCGCGTTTCGCAAGTACCGCGACTATGGGTGAGATTGCTTCGTCGCTGCGCTCCTCGCAATGACATAGGGTGCCCACGTATGTCATTGCGAGGAGCTTCAGCGACGAAGCAATCTCTACCCTATCGTCTCAGGGCTGGAGAAATGCCGTGCTAAGCCGACTTGGCCTTGCCCTGGTGCCCGGCGCGTGACGCTTGCCGAGCCGTGACGGGCGCGGTAGCATGGCGGCGCATCGTCAGCGGATAGCATGCGGAAAGGAGCCAGCCATGATGGCAGCACGGAGAGACACACGCTCATCGAGCCGCCCGCACGTCGGCGCGGACCGGCATATCCCCTGTATCCTGATGGCCTTGTTCCTGTCGGGTCTTGTCCCTCTCCTCGCGGCGCAGGAGCAAGCCGCCCGGGAAGTGGCCGCCCCGGCCAAACGGCTCGCCGTGGCGGTTCCCTGGCTCGAAGACCGGACCGCCGACCCGGATCTGGCCCATTGGCGTTATGCCGCCAGCCTGCTCAAGGGATCCCTGCAACATGTCAAGGGCGTCCGCATTTTGTCCAAGGACGCCGTTGACTACGCCCAGCGTCAGGTGGGACTTGCGGCCGGTACTCCTATCGACCCGAACACCGCCCGGCGGATCGGCGAGCTGATCGAGGCCCAACGCGTGGTCTGGGGCAGCTACACGAGAAAGGACGGCCGGTGGCAGGTCGAGATGCGGGTGCTCCAGGTGGCCACGGGCACTGTGTCCCCCGTGCTCGCGGCGACGGCCCACGACTGGTTCGACGTGCGGGACGCACTCGCAGAGCAAGTGCTGCACGAGCTGGAGATCACGCCCACCGACCAGGAAAAAGCCAAGATGGCCAAACGCTGGACCCGTTCGCCGGAGGCGCTCGATGGGTGCCTGCGAACCTACCTGTCCCAGGAGCAGGGGCAGCCGGTCACCGCGCAGGAACGGCTCAGTCGCCAAGCTCTGGGGGCCGATCCGAACTGCGCGCACGCCCACACGATTCTGGCGAGCACCCTCGCCAACCAGGGGCAGTTCGACGTGGCCGAGGACATCGCCCGGAAGGCACTGCAACTCGATCCGGAAACCCCATCCGCCCACGGATTGCTCGGCTGGATTCACCTGATGCAGAAGCAGCCGACGCGGGCCGAGACGGAATTCCGGCGGGCCTGCCAACTGGACCCGGACGACGC
Organism: Planctomycetota bacterium; assembly: GCA_016872975.1. Lineage (GTDB taxonomy): Bacteria > Planctomycetota > Phycisphaerae > Sedimentisphaerales > Anaerobacaceae > PLanc-01. The sequence continues at coordinate 14,560 of VGYL01000043.1, read as the reverse complement.
CGACGACCTGATGTGGCTGGCGGCGGCCTATCGGGAAAGCGGCCGGCCGGAGGAGGCCATCGGCCTGCTGGAGATCGCCGTGTCTCTGGAGCGCACGAACGCGCTCGTGCACGCCCACCTGGCCCAGGCCTACGCCGCGCGGAAACGACCGGAGGAAGCCCTGCGAGAACTGGAGGAAGCACGTCGCTATCTGCCCGAGGGGATTTCCGCCGGGAATGCACTGATGATGATCGGGGATGCCTATCGGTCCCTGGGCCGAGGTCCCGAGGCGCTGGAGTCCTACGAACGCGTGCTCGTGCAGGCCCAAGGGCGGGGGCTGAATCCCAACGTCATCCGGCAGATCGCGCAGCGAATCCAGGGCGTCAAGAGCTTCCTGACACCCACGCTGATCGAAGCCGCCACGCCGAGACGGTACACGCCGGAAGCGCTGGATGCGCTGCGGCGGGAGCTTCTGAGCGAAGCCGAGCAACAACTCGCACGGAACCCCTTCTCCTGCACGGACGCGATGACCGCATGGGCGCGTGAGCTGACGCAGGGCGCGACCACCGACATCGAGAAAGCCAAGGCGATCTTCGAGGGCCTGGCCGCCCGGCCCAAGGGCGCCGGGCCCCTGAAGAGCCGCACCGCCCGCCAAGTCTTCGAGGCGTGGAACCAGGCGGAGGTCCGCCTCGTTTGCATGGACCATGCCGTGTTGTTCGTGGCGTTGGCCCGGGCCGTGGACGTCCAGGCGTTCTTCACAAACGTCACCAGGCTCCCTGATGGCAAGGTTATCAATCATGCCTGCGCCGCCGTGTTCCTGGGGGAGCGGGCGGTACTCACGGACTCCTCCCTACGTTGGTTCGGAGCGCCGCATCAGCAGTACGAAGTCCTGGACGACGTGCAGACCACCGCGTTCCTGTGCTTCAATAACTGGGAGAGCGATCCCCGGGAGTTGGCCGCCTGCCGGGCCGGGTTGAAACTATGGCCGCAGTCCGTCCACGGCCAACTGGCCCTGGCCGGAACACTCTTGGGGGCCCGGCAATGGGAGGAGGCCCGCCGCGTGCTCCGCGACATCGGCGCGCCCCCGGCGAAGGAATATGAGACCGCCACCTACTGGTCTCTCCACGGTCTGGCTGCCTTGCAGGAACAGAATTGGCAGGAAGGCGAGAGGCTCCTGCTCCAGGCGACCGCGGTGGACCCCGGCAACAAGACCGCCCTTTTCAATCTGGGCCAACTCTATTATGAGCAACGGCGGCCGGCGGAGGCCCGGACCGCCTTTCGTGCCTATCTGCGGAACGAGCCGTCGGTCTTGACCGCCGCGGTGGCCCGACACCGCCTCGCCCAGATCAACGAGGAAATCGGTTTCGACGCGCCGCCCGACACCCCGGTGCTCGAACCGAAACCCCAATAGCGAAGGCCTGGTTCAGAACCGGATCACAGTCTGAGTGGGTGGCAGCGGCAAGGCCGGAGGCTTTGCGCAGGCCTTGCCGATGGCCCAGAGGCAAAACCATCGGCAAGCTCCGAAGACTGCGCTTGCCGCTGCCACCCGTCCCTTGGTACCCGAGAAGGCTGTTTCTTGAACCAGGCCAATAACGAAGGCATGACAGTTCCCGCGCGGGTGTCCCGGCCCGGCCCAAACCACCGCCGGAAAAGGGGACATTCTACTTTTCTCCTTCCAGGAAGGAAAAGTAGAATGTCCCCTTTTCCGGGGCCGCGCAGGGACCGAGCCTCCGTTGCCCCAGGGGTCTGCAAGAACGGTCATGCACCGCCAATACCCTTTGCCTTGGGCGGCTCTCTGCGGGTATCATGCTGTCGACAGAATCCTGGGCGCGTCCCTGTGGAAATGGAAGGGCACAGGTGGCAGCCTCCGGCTTGTTCGTAGTGTGCCCGTGAGAGCATAATGTTGGGGTGATCGTATGCAGGTACTCTTCTTGATCTCCATTATGACGGCGGCCTCTTTGCTGGCGGCGGACAGCGCCGTCGCTGCCGGACTCGTTGACGTCAATCACCTCATCCATCGGGCGGGCAACGCCGATTCGGAGGAGGTTCGGATCGATTTGCTCCGGCAACTGCGCGGCCGGCCCGGTCTCGATGAGCGGTTTCAGAAGGATCTCGATAGTCTGCTGCGCGAGATCGAGCGATGGAGCAACGATGAGCGGCTCGACTACTTCGGCAGCGAGGTCTCGCGGACGCGGGATTATGACTTCGGGATTGCGCCGGACTCGCCGCTGGCGCCGCTGACGTATCTCTATCGCGGGCGGATGCTCACGTGGTACGCGTTGGAATCGGGCACCGTGTGGAACACGCCCCATCTGAAAAGGGCCTTCCTCGATACGGCCCGGGAGTTCTTCGAAAAAACGATAGCCGCGTTCCCGGAGAACCGGATGGCCCGGATGTACCTGGGCGAGCCGATTCCGTCAGAGAAACCGTATGCCGCACCCGCCGGGGCGCCGCCGTGGGCGGTGCAGCAGCGGGAGGGTCTGGAGCGGCTCGCCGACATCATCGAGTGGTGGATCGATCATCGGATGCGCGAGGACGGCCAGTACGGCGGCGGCTGGGGCGACGACTGCGAGATGTGGCGCTGGTGGACGCCGATCCTGATCGGGTTCGAGAGTCCGAAGATCGACGCGGCCCAGGCGAAGTTCTCGCGGACGATCATGTCGCAGTCCCACATGAAACTCGGCTACACGACGCGGATGTCGGACGTCGAGCACACCGCCGAGGATTCGGCCGACGCGATCACGCCGATGATGCACCTCGACCCGGAGAATCCGGATTTGAGCCGGCAGGCCCTGCGCCTGGCTGAGCTGATGGAGACGCTCTGGACCGGCCGCAACGAGCGCGGCTTCCTCCAGTTCAAGAGCACCTACTTTACGGCGGAGAAACTGGACCTGACGCCCGCCCGCGCGTGCGACACCGTCTACCACGCCCGAGTCGTGCAGCCCACGCTGCTTTACTGGCAGCGGACGGGCGATCCGAAGCTGACGAAGCTGTTCACCGCCTGGATGGACACGTGGGTGGACGCCGCGGCGCGGGCCGAGCGCGGCAAACCCGCGGGCATCATCCCCACCGCGATCCACTGGCCCGACGGCGGCATCGGGGGCCTCGATCCGAACTGGTGGGACCCGCGCAACCACGGCGAGCACACGCTGTACCTGTTCCCCAGCGCGATGAGCATGATGACGCACACGCTCCTGCTGACCCATCACATGACGGGCGACCCGAAGTACCTGGAGCCCATCCGGTCGATGGCAAAGATCCGGCTCGACTACCTGAACGCACCGCCCAAGGATAGTCCCGCGCCGGGGACCCAGGCCTGGTGTGCGGCCCGCCTGGGCGGCCTGGCGGAGGTCATCGCCAAGTACAAGCTCCTGACCGGCCAGAGCGATCTCGACGCCTTGCTGACCCGCGAGCGATCGCCGTACGTCCGCTACCGTCTGGCGGGAGAGCGCGGGCCGCTGGCCGCTGCGTTGCAGGAGAATGCCGAGGCGCTGCGCGTCAACTTCCCCGGGTACACCAGCGAGGTCCGGTATACCGACCGCGTCCTGCGGTTCCCGACGCTCTTCAGCGGGGACGGGATCATACGCCAAGCGGTTCCGGCCATCCGCACGCCCAGTCCCGCGCTGCTGTATTCCAGCGTCACGGGCGATCCCGGCACGCCGGCGTACTTCCCCATGAACGCCGTGCGCTGGCTGACGCCCCCGCGCGATCTTGCGGCCCTGGTCCATGCCGACAAGGACAGGCTCCGCGCGGAGCTGTTCCATTTCGGCGCGCAGGTCCGACCCATGGCCGCGGAGTTCTACCTGCTCGCGCCCGGCACGTACGCGCTGACCCTCGCCGTCACGGAATCCGGCACGACACGGCAAGTACACAGGCAGGAGCTCGTCGTCACCGGCCCGCGCACCCGGGCAACCTTCACGCTGCCGGCACAGGAATTGTGTCTTCTGCGCGTGGAACCGAGATAACCGATGAGTCTTGACGAACAAGTTCGGCAATCCGAGCGGGCCGAAGGCTGCTCTTCGTAGGGCGAGCGTCCTCGCTCGCCAAAGACGTCGTGCGAGGACGCACGACCTACGAAGAGGGCCCTCGGGGCCTCTGGCCTGGCCATGACCGAAGTCGTCTGTCAACGGTCATCAGGCGACGGGTGGCAGCGGCAAGGCCGTAGGCTTTGCGCAGGCCTTGCCGATGGCGAGGGGCGAAACCATCGGCAAGCTCCGAAGACTCCGCTTGCCGCTGCCACCCAACCATGTTTTGCGACTTTGCGTTCGCCCTGGGCGGAACTCCGAACGGCCTTGACAGAAGCGGTGGAGTCCGCCGTACAATCAACGTGTATGCCCAGACACAACCATATACGATATACTCTTGGTCTCGCCGCGTGCGTGGCGGTGGGATCGTCGCTGGCCCTGTGGCGGCTGGGGTTGGACCCGGTCTATGCGTGGCTGGTCAGTTTGAATGGGATGGCACTGCTGCTCTATGGGTATGACAAACGACAGGCGATTATCGGCGGCAGTCGCGTGCCGGAACTGGTCCTGCACGCGGCGGCGCTATGCGGCGGCAGCCCGGGCGCGTTGCTCGGTCAGAGACTGTTCCGGCACAAGACGCGCAAGCGTAGCTTTCAAGTTGCTTTCATCGCCGTCCTCCTGTTGCAAGCCGCGGCAGTATACGGGTATTGGCGGTACCTGCGAGGCTGAGGCCGGATGAACACGTTCCCCCCCGAGGTCCAGTTTCGCAAACCCTGGCGCAGCTACCAGCAGCGGGTGCTGGATGAGCTCAAGGACCATCTGGACGACGACCACCTGCACATCATCGCCGCCCCGGGCTCGGGCAAGACGGTGCTCGGCCTGGAGGTCCTGCGCCGGCTGGACCGGCCGGCCCTGGTTCTGTCCCCCACCGTGGCGATCCGGGACCAGTGGATCGACCGGTTCGTCCACCTGTTCCTGGACGCCGGACAGGAAGTCCCCGGTTGGATCTCGCGCGACATTCGCAAGCCGCAATTTCTCACCGCCTCCACATACCAGGGGCTCCACCGCGTCTACAACGGGAAGGCCGAGGCCACGGGCCGCAGGGGCGAGGGACAAAGGGCAAAAGGAGAAGCGTCCTCCGGGCCGCAGGTCCTTCTGAGACAACTCCGGCAGATTGGCGTGCGGACGCTCGTGCTCGACGAGGCGCACCACCTGCGGAACGAGTGGTGGAAATGCCTGGCCGATCTGAAGAAGCACTTGGACAAACCCACGGTGGTGGCACTGACCGCCACCGCTCCGTTCGATGTCTCCCCGTTCGAGTGGGACCGCTATATCGGCCTGTGCGGGCCGATCGATGCTGAGATTACCGTGCCCGAGCTGGTGGCCCAGCAGAACCTCTGCCCGCATGGGGACTATGTGTACCTGTCCGCACCGTTGCAGGCGGAGCAGCAGGAGATCCGCGCGTTCCGCCAGGAGGTCGATACCTTCGTACAGGCTCTCTGCACCAACGGGGACTTCACCGCGGCGTTGGAGAGCCACCCGTGCGTGAGCCAGCCGCGAGCGTGCGTCGAGGAGATCCTGGACGACCCGCCGTTCTATTCGAGCGTGGCCGTCTTTCTGAGTCACGTCCGCCCATCCCCGCCGCGTGAGTTGCTGCGCATCCTCGGCCTGTCGCCGCGCAGGTGCCCGACGTTGGACCTGGACTGGCTGACGCGACTGTTGGCCGGCTGCTTCTACACGCACGCCAAGTCGTTCGAGGCCCACAAGGACTTGCTCCAGCGCCTTCTGCGGGAGGCCAAGCGGATCGGCGTGGTGGACCGCCGGACCGTCAGTCTCCAGAGCAGCACGAAAGTCGCGCGGCTTCTGACCCGCAGCGCCTCCAAACTACGCAGCCTCGAGGAGATCGTCCGGTTGGAGAGCCAAGCCCTGGGGCCGGACTTGCGAATGGTCGTTCTCACAGATCACATCCGCCGGGCGGACTTTCCCAAAGACGCCGGCGATGAGAAACCGGTCAAGAGGCTGGGCGTGGTGCCGATTTTTGAGCAGCTTCGCCGCGGTAGGGGCACCCCCCCGTGGTTGCCCGAAACGAATAGGGCAGGCACAGGGGCCTGCCCCTACGGCGTTCTCACGGGGACATTGACGGTCATCCCGAGCGAAGCACGCCAGTCGCTACGCTCGACGGCGCCGCGACTCGGCATCGAGCCGGAAGATATCGATTTCAGACCGCTGGCGCATGACGAGCGATTCTGTGAAGTGACGATCCGCGGGGCGGACAAGCACAAGATGGTCGCACTGATCACCAGCCTGTTCAACCAGGGCAGTATCCGCATTCTCGTCGGGACCACGTCTCTGCTGGGCGAGGGCTGGGATGCGCCCTCGGTCAACGCGCTGATCCTGGCCAGCTTCGTCGGCTCGTACATGCTGTCCAATCAGATGCGTGGCCGGGCCATCCGCACCCAGGACGGCAACCCGACCAAGACCGCCAACATCTGGCACCTCGTCTGCCAGGAAGAGGAGGCGAAGCAGTTCAACGAGGACATGGAGACGCTGGCCCGGCGGTTCAGATCGTTCGTGGGCGTCTCCTTCACCAGCCGGCGGATCGAGAGCGGCCTGGACCGGCTCGGCCTGGGTACGCCGCCCTACGCCAAGCCGCGAATGGAGCACCTCAACACCGTCATGACCCAGCGCGCCCGCGACCGGGCCCGGCTCATCAGCGATTGGGAGCAGGCCCTGGAGGGGGCGCGGGACGAGAACATGGTGGAGCAGGTGGCTACGTCACCCCTGGCCCTGCCGCGCGATTTCATCTTTCGCAACACGATCCTGGCGCTCTTGTACCAGGCATGGTTCTGGGGCATATCCGTGTTCGCGATGGTAATGCAGTCCCCGGAGCGCGGCTCGCACCGCCTGTCCCTGCGGGTCCTGCTGATCCTGCTGGCGGTCGCCTCCGGCGCCGCGGCGGTGGCGGCCCTACCCAAGTGCCTCAAGGCCCTCTGGCTCTCCCTGCGCCACGGCTCCGTCGCCTCCAGCATGAAGCAGATCGGCAAGACCGTGCTCCTGTCGCTGGTCGAAGGCGAGATGATCGAAACCTACCGGCGGCAACTGAAGGTAGTTGCCCGTCCCCTGGACTACGGCTTCGTCGGCTGCGCGCTCAAGGGCGGGACGACGCGCGAGCGGTCGCTCTTTCTCGACGCCCTGCAAGAGGTCCTCGGCCCGCTGGAGAACCCGCGCTACGTCCTGGTGCGCAAGTCCCGGCTGGGCCCGCTCGCCCGCCAGGACTACCACGCCGTGCCCGCCGCCCTCGGCAAGAACAAAGACCTGGCCGAGTACTTCCGGAAAGTATGGGCTCGGCGCGTCGGCCCCGCCGATCTCGTCTACACCCGCACGCCGGAAGGTCGGTTGTTCCTGCTGAAAGCCCGCACCCACTCCATGGCCCGCCGCTTCCAATGCCGCGCCGAACGGCTCAAGGCCTGGCAATAGCCTCTTGGGAATCCTCGATCCTCCACATTCGTGATCCACTGCTGCCATCGATTGCCAGTTTGGCGGATGGCCCTGCAACGGATGTTCCACCTTGTGATGCTTGGCGAGTTGCGCTCTACCTGCCTTGTCTTGACTGCTTTGGGAGACTCTCAGGTCCGCCAGCGGACCAGGGTGGCGCGCCCGTCCTGTTTGGCGCTGCCGCCGACGGCGTGCAGGATGAACTCGCCGGCCTCGGGCGAAAGCCGGGCCTCGACCCAGCCGACCGGCTGGACGTGGGTGAAGTTGTAGCCCGCCGCGGGCAGGTTGATCAGGGCGATGCCCTCGGTCTCGCAGAACTCGTACTTGTGCGAGTGCCCGTAGACGACGGCCTTGACCTTCTTGATGGGCGCGATGATGTCGAAGAGCCGCCGGGTATCGAGCAGGTCGGCCCGGGGCGTGTGGTGGAAGAACAGGATCATCGGCGTGTCGTCGCAGACGCGCAGGTAGGTCGCGAGCCATTCGCGCTGCGACTTGCCGAGCAGGCCGGGGAACATGTTGACGTACAGCAGCGTGTCGAGAACGGTCATCCGGACCGGGCCGGCCATCGCCGTCAGGACGTGCTTGTCCTTGACCGCCTCGCCGCTGTCGGCGGGACCCTCGAAAGCCTGCAGAAAATCGCCGCGGTGATCGTGGTTGCCGAGGGCCAGATACGTCGGCCGCTTCTGCGTGATCGGCGACAGCAGTGTCTTGACGTTCTCGTAGGCCTTCATGCCGCCCCGCGAGCGCGACACGTCGCCGGTGATGACCATGCCGTCCGGCAGGTCGGAGGCGATCTCGGCGACGATCTTCTGCAGGTTCTGATACGGGTAGAAGCCCCGGAACCGGTTGTCCGGGTTGGAGGCGATATGCGTATCGGACACGAAGGCCCAGCGCGTGGTGTCTTTGCGCTTCCCGGTCTCCTCGGTCCGGCCCGTCTGGGGTCCAACCGCGACCACCCCGCCCGCGAGGGCCAACCCCAACGAGAGAACCTGCCGCCGGCTTACCTGGCGTTCCGTCACATCGGACATAGCATGCTGCCTTTCCGTATTGGCCGTTGCTTCGAACCCCCAGTGGAAGGCGCAACCGCCCATGCGATTGTCCGGGCCGTCGCGTGCGACCATGGCCCTTCTTGCCCCCAGGGAGGGTTTTCTACCAAGAGAGAGGCCGTTGTGCAACCCCTACGTCCTGTAATGCACCGGATTTGCAGAATTTTTTGTTTTTTCCCGCGGGCGTCTACGCGCGCCAGAGAAGCCGGTGGACCTGCCCATTGTCCCTGCGATTGCCGTCGAGGGCGTGGAGCGTGAATTCGCCGCCCGTCCCGGTCAGCCTGGCCTCGACCCAACCGACGGGCTGGCGGCTGGAGAAGTTGTATCCCGTGGCCGGCAGATTGATGAGGTGGATGCCGGCGATCTGGGAATACTCGTACCGGTGGGAATGCCCGTAGACGACAGCCTTGACCTTGGCCAGAGGCCGGATGATTTCAAATAATCGCGGGGTGTCCAGCAGGTCGGACATCAGCGTGTGGTGGAGAAACAGGATCGTTGGAGTCTCGTCGCAGGCCTGCAGGTAAAGCTCCAGCCAGGTGCGCTGCTCCGTGCCGAGCTTGCCCGGCGTGGCGTTGACGGTCAGCAGGGAATCGAGCACGATCAGGCGGACCGGGCCGGCCACGGCGGTGCTGACGTGGCGGTTCTCGACGATCCGACGGCCGGTATCGAGCCCTCCGAAGGTGCGAAAGAAATCGTCCCGATTGTCGTGGTTGCCCAAGCCCAGATGGATCGGACGCTGCTCGGCCACCGGGCGCAGCAGGGCTTTGAAGTTCTCGTAGGCGTCGGTCTGACCGCGCAGGCGGGCCAGATCGCCGGTAATGACCAGTCCATCCGGCAGATCGCAGGCGATTTGGCCGGCCACTTCCTGCAGGTTCTGATACGGATAGAACCCGCGGTAGCGATTCCGCGGGTCGGCGGCGATGTGCGTATCCGATAATAGTGCCCAGCGGGTGCAGTCCGGCTGCTCCGACGATTGTCGCTCCTCGGCCGGCTGGTCCGCCAGCAGCCACGGCGGCCGGAACAGGCAGGCCGCCAGAGCGAGACCGCCCTGGAGGAACTGTCGTCGGTTCGGCAATGTCTGGAAGAGATCGGACACAACGCACCCCCTTCCCACCCCAGTTTTCTATGTGGCGGAGGACCGTTCCTGCTTGGATACGAATCCCCCACCAAAATATACATAGCATTTGGGGGTAGTGCGCCGGTATCGGCAGAATCCTGTTTTTTTCGGCGGTCAGGAGCGCCAGGTCAGCCGGTCGGTGCGCCCGTCGAGCGCCGTGTTGCCGCCGAGGGCGTACAGGCGGAAGGCGCCGCCGGTGGGGGTGAGTTGCGCCTCGACCCAACCGACCGGCTCGCGCTCGGCGAAGTTGTAGCCGACGGCGGGCAGGTTGATCAGGTGGATGCCCTCGAAGTCCGAGAAACTGTACTCGTGCGAGTGGCCGAACACGAGGGCCTTGACCTTGGGGAGGGGCTTGATGAGGTCGAACAGCCGGGGGCTGTCGAGCAGGTCGCCGTCGGTGTCGCGCAGCGAATGGTGGAAGAACAGGAGCACCGGCTTGTCGTCGCTGGTTTGCAGATAACGCTGCAGCCAGTCGCGCTGCGCCTTGCCGAGGAAGCCCGGCGTTTCATTGACCTTCAAGAGCGAGTCGAGAAAGATGAAGCGGGCGGGTCCGGCATCGACCGTCACGATATGCTTGCCCTTGACCGGCGGCTTCGGCGCCGCCAGGGTCTCGAACACGTCCAGGAAGGCGTCGCGGTCGTCATGGTTGCCGAGCGCGAAGTACATCGGCCGGCGGCCGATCAGGGGGATCATCAGCTTCCGGAAGTTCTCGTAGTCCTCCATCTGGCCCTTCAGCCGGGCGATGTCGCCGGTGACGACGAGACCTTCGGGCAGATCCTCGGCGATCTGACGGAATGTCGCGCGCAGGTTCCGGTAAGGGTACTGGCCCCGGACGTTGTCCTGAGGATCGCCGGCGATGTGCGTATCCGAGAGAAACGCCCAGCGGGTCTGCTCCCGTTGCCGGCCGGCGCAGCTCCGGCGCGCGCCCAAGGCGATCACACTGCCCGCAGTGGCCAGAGAGACGTTGAGAAACCGGCGTCGTGTGATTCCGTTGTGCTCAAAACTCTCCACCATGGCTGCACCACCTTCCCGGGAACAGGGCCTTCAAATCACAAATCGTAAATAGTAAATCGTAAATTTCGACCCTTACCATCCGAACGGCTGGCAGGCGTCACTGACGGGCTTGTTCCACCACTTCGGGTCGCGGAAATACTGCTTGATCATCATGGCGGCGTTGACCCCGTCGCCGGTGGCGGTTGCCAGTTGCATGGCCGCTCCGACCCGGCAGTCGCCCGCGGCGAAGACGCCCGGAATCGGCGTCCGCAGGTAGGCGCAGTCGCAGACAATGAAGCCCTGGTCGGTCAGATCGAGGGTGCCCTTGAGGAAATCGGTGTTGGGCGTCATGCCGACGAAAATGAAGGCGCCGTCGGCGGGATAGTCCTCCGATCGGCCCGTCTTGACGTTCTTCAAGCGCACGGACTGGACCCGGCCCTGCCCCTCGATCGCGGTGGCAATCGTGTCGTACTTGAGGACCAGATTGGAGTTCGGCTCCTGGGCCTTGGCCAGAAGCTCTTCCACCAGGACCGTGTCGGCGCGGAACTCGTCGCGGCGGTGGATGAGCGTGGCCTTCTTGACGTACTTGAGCAGATGCAGGGTCTCCTCGACCGCGGTGTTGCCCCCGCCGATGGAGACCACTTCCTTGTCGCGAAAGAACGGGGCGTCGCACGTGCCGCAGTAGCTGACGCCTGCGCCGGCGTTGCGGAACTCGTCCTCGCCGGGGACGCCCAGGCGGCGGTAATGGCTGCCCATCGCCAGGACCACGGCCCGCCCGAGCAGCCGGGTCGCGCCGCACAGGAGCGCCAGGTTGCCGTCGGGCAGCTTCTCCAGGCGCGTCACTTCGCAGGCCGGCCGCAATTCGGCCCCGAAGTTCTCGACCTGCTTTTGCATCTGCTCGATCAGGCTCGGCCCGTCGATCCGCACGATGCCGGGATAATTCTCGATCCGGTCGGTGTTGTAGATCTGGCCGCCCGGAATCATCCGTTCCAGGACCAGGGTCCGGAACCGGGCGCGGGCGGCATAGAGCGCGGCCCCCAGACCCGCGGGACCCGCCCCGACAATGATCACATCGTAGAGAGTGTCAGACATAAGGTTGTTTCTCTGATGCCAAAGTTCGGCAAACGGTTGCGATTGCGCTACTCGTTACGTAAGACGTCCGACGTCAACCGTAACGAGCCGCGCCACCGATAGACGCTTGACGATCATCCCAGATGCGGCTCCACCTTTCGTTTCAGATCGCTTTCGAAATTCGGGGTCACGCCCGTGATCTGGTCCACCAGCTCCCCTTGCTTGAACAGGTGCAGGGTGGGGATGCTCATGATGCGGTAGCCGCTGGCGACCTGGCGGTTGTCATCGATGTTCATCTTGCAGACCTTCAGGCGTCCCTCGTATTCGCCGGCGAGCTTCTCCAGCACCGGGGTCGCCATCCGGCACGGGCCGCACCACGGCGCCCAATAGTCCACCAGCACGGGGATATCCGATCCGAGCACTTCACTCTCGAAGCTCTCGTCGGTCACTTCAATCGTCTTGCCTGTTGCCATCCCTGTTCTCCTTCCTGTGTCGCGCCGCTTCGGTCGTGCCCGGCGCCCTGCCCACCCGGCAGGAAACCGCCCGCACAACGCCAAAGCCGCAGGGCGATAGTAAGAAGCCGGCGGCCCGCTGTCAATCGGCATTCTCCGCCCGCGGGCGGAGGTTATGCCGGGGCGGCGGGGGTCGAGGCCACGGCGTCGTTGATTTGGGTGATGAGGGCCGGCAATTCGGCGAGTCGTTGAATCTTCAGGGCCCCCGGCGGGACCGTCTTGCCCTCGTTGGTATAGGCCGCCTTCAAGGCCGCCCGCATGCCGCTGGCCAGGGCGGGGCGGATGTCGTTGTCGATCCGGTCGCCGACGAACAGGATGCTCTCCGCCCGCGCGCCGATCTTGTCGGCGGCGATCCGGAAGATCTCCGGGCTGGGCTTGCGGACGTGGAATTCGTAGGAATAGAGCTGCACGGGAAAGAACTCCAGCAGGCTCAGCAGCCGCAGATGCTTCTCCAGGGATGCGCGACTGACAAAGGTGTTGGACACAATGCCCAGTTTCAGGCCCATGCGCCGCAGCTCGGCCAGGGCCTCACGCAAATCCTCCTCCGTTCGGGCCCGGCGGCTCAGCGGTTCGTACCACAGCCAGGCAAAGTCGTCCCACTGCGCCCGGGAGAGCTTCACCCCATGTCGGGTCCCGACCGCCCGGAGTACCTCCAGGGAGTCGAAATCCCGGTGCGTCAGGTTGGAGACCAGGTACCTGATCCGGAGACGAACGAGGTTGCTGGCAAAGTACCAGGCAAAAGGCGGGACGGGCTGGCCGTGCTCCTGCAGAAAGGCATACGTTAGTTTCGCCCCTTCCAGAAAGGCTCTCGTCGTATCGACTTTGCCGAAGTCCAGAAGGGTGTCGCCGAGGTCAAAGAGGACCGCCTTAATCTCGTCGTGCTTCATCCTGTCCTGTTCAAACACCTATTCCATTTCTGCTGACTGACAGGTATGCAACGTACATACCACCGGTGATAAGTCTGGGACGCAAGCCGGCTTACAGGCGGCGGCCGCAGGGATGGCCCCGCGTCACACCTTCCGGGCCGGCGGCACCCGGTTTTCGAATGCCTGGTGGACCCACAGATGCATCTCCTCGTCGGAGATCACCGAGATCCGGTCGGCCGCGTACTCCGCGTCGATCTTGTCCTTGATCCACGTGATGCGGGGATCGTGCTTGGGGATCTGGATCTCGTAGTGGGTCTCGACCCAGTGCTTGATCCCGGCCGCCCCGGTCTTGTCCGCGATCGCCACCCCGATCGGCCGGTTGAGCAGCTTCTGGGTGTCGAAGCAATTGTAGATCTCCTCGTTCTTGAGCAGGCCGTCGGCATGAATGCCGGCCCGGGTCACGTTGAAGTCCTTGCCGACCAGCGGATAATTCCGCGGAATCTCGAACCCCAGGTCCTTGCGGGCGTATTCCGCCAGCTCCGTGATGGCCGCGTAGTTGACCCCGGGGACCATGCCCTTCAGTTGGGCGTGCTCGACGATCATGGCTTCCAGAGGCGTGTTGCCCGTCCGCTCGCCGCTGCCGAAGATGGAGGTGTTGACGGCGCTGCAGCCGTACAGCCAGGCGGTGGTCGCGTTGATGAGGACCTTGTGGAAATCGTTGTGCCCGTGCCACTCCAGTTGGGCCGGCTGGAGGCCGATCCGGCGCAGGCCCTGGATGAGCTTGGGCACGCCGCGCGGCAGGGACGCTTCCGGCCAGGGCACGCCGAAGCCCAGCGTGTCGCAGAGCCGGACCTTGACCGGCCGGCCGTACTTCTCCGAAATTTTCAACAGCTCCGCCGCAAACGGCAGAATGAAGCCGTCGTAATCGGCCCGGGTGATGTCCTCCAGGTGGCAGCGCGGCAGGACGCCGGTGTCCAAGGCGGCTTTCACGATGTCGAGATAGCTGGCCAGGGCCTGGGACCGCGTCTTGCCGAGCTTGAGGAAGACGTGGTAGTCGCTGGCCGAGGTCAGAATCCCGGTCTCCCGCAGGCCGAGCTGGGCGACAAGCTTGAAATCGGCGGCCACCGCCCGAATCCAGCCGGTGATCTCGGGGTACTGGTACCCGCGCTGCCGGCAGAGCTCGACCGCCTTGCGGTCCTTGTCGGAATAGAGGAAGAACTCGCACTGGCGGATCAGCCCCGAGCCGCCGTCGATGGCGTGCAGGAGGTCGTAGATGCGGAGGATCTGCTCCGGCGTATAGGGCGGCCGGGCCTGCTGGCCGTCGCGGAAGGTCGTGTCCGTGATCCAGATATCCGGCGGATGGTCCTGGGGCGCGGGCGGACCGTCAAAAACGACCTTGGGAAACTCCGTATACGGAAAGGTCTCGCGATACAGGTTCGGCTTTTCGACATCGACCACCCGAAGGTTCACGTTCGACATAGTGTTCTCCATGACAATGGATTTATCTGAACCCGGCTTT
>VGYL01000042.1 GCA_016872975.1 Planctomycetota bacterium | reverse complement strand
ACGGCCTGCGGCTCGACGCCACCCAGCAGATCTTCGACCAATCGAAGCCCGGCATCCTGGCGGAGCTGACGGCGGCGGCGCGCCGGACCGCCGGCGGCCGAAACATCCTGGTGACCGCGGAGAACGAGCCGCAGAGGATCGAGCTGGTCGCGCCGCCGGAGCGGGGCGGCGCCGGTCTCGATGCCCTCTGGAATGACGATTTCCATCACACCATGGTCGTGGCCCTCACCGGCCGGAAGGAAGCCTACTACAGCGACTATTGCGGCTCGCCCCAGGAAATTGTCTCGGCCGCACGGCATGGCTTCCTCTACCAGGGACAGCAATCGCGCTGGCAGAACAATCCGCGCGGGACTCCCTCCCTCGCGACGGAGCACGCCCGCTTTATCTGTTACATCGAAAGCCACGACCAGGTCGCCAATTCCCTCTGGGGCCGGCGGCTCGGCCGGTTGACGTCGCCCGGCCGCCACCGGGCCGCGACGGCTCTGCTGCTCCTGGGTCCCTGGACCCCCTTTGTCTTTCAAGGGCAGGAGTACGCGGCCTCGACTCCCTTCCTCTATTTCGCAGATCACAAGCCCGGGATCGCCGAGGCGGTCATGCAGGGGCGACGCGAGTTCCTGAGCCAGTTCCCCAGCCTGGCGACGGAGGAGATGAGGGTCTACCTCGCCGATCCCGGCAGCGAAGACACGTTCCTGCGCTCGAAGCTGGACTTCCGCGAGCGCCGGACCAACGCGGCATCGAAGGCGCGGTGCTGTCGGACCGGGCTTTTGTGCTGCGTCTGTTCGGCGACGGTACGGACCGGCTTCTCCTTGTGAATCTCGGGCCGGACCTGTTCTTCATGCCCGCGCCGGAGCCGCTGTTGGCGCCGCCGCGGCAGCAGGATTGGCAGATGGTCTTCTCTACGGAAGATCCGCAGTATGGTGGCTCGGGCGTCGCGCCGGTCCGTCTCGACACGGGCTGGCGCATTCCCGCCGAGGCCGCCACGGTTTTTGCCTCGAAACCCCGCGGAGCAACGGATGGAAAAGCTGACGCGCAAGATCGTGTGGGACGGCGTATGTGACGTCGACGCGCTGGTCGAGCGCGAATGGCTCGTCACCAACGGCCTGGGCGGCTACGCCGCCGGCACGCTCGCGGGCGTTCTCACCCGGCGCTACCACGGGTATCTGATTGCGGCCCTGCCCGCGCCGTTGGGCCGTGTCGTCATGTTCAACCACGTCGCGGAACGGCTGCGGCTGCTCGCGCCGGACACGGGGTTCCTCGAGCCCGAGGCCACCGTCATCAGCGGCGAATTGAAAGAGAGCGAGGTGCCCCACAGCGGCGTGGGCAACTTCCTCACGGAATTCCGCCTGGAGAACGGCTTGCCCATCTGGCGGTTTCAGGTGGGCGAATTCGTTCGCGAAAAGATACTGATGATGCCGCACATGCAGAATTCGGTGTTTGTCACGTACCATCTGCTGTCCGGGCCGGGCGCGGTCCAGCTCGAGATCCGGCCGTCCTTCCATTTCCGGCCCCACGAAGCGCCGGTCAGCGAACGATTTGCCAACCCCTACACCCTGTCGGTCACGGGGCGGCAATTCCGCATTTTCGGGGGGACGCAGTTGCCGCCGGTGCGGATGCTCGTCGAGGCGGAGCGGCACTACTTCGTGATGGATGACGCGGTCCGTCAGACCCAGTACCGGGTGGAGGCCGACCGGGGCTACGACTCGGTCGGGCGTCTGTGGAGCCCCGGCTATTTCTGCCTGGTCCTGCATCCGGGCCGCAAGGTCAGTCTCACGGCCTCCACGGAGACTTGGTCGCGGATGCGGGCCATCCGTCCGGCCGACGCCTGGACCGGCGAGCAGACCCGCCGCACGCAGTTGATGGCCATGGCCGCCAAACCCGCGCAGACCGGCTTCGGCGCCGAGTTGGTGCTGGCGGCCGACCAGTTCATCATCGCGCCGGTGGGACGTACCGAAGACACCGTGCGGGCCCGCGCCTGGGGCGACGAGGTGCGGACGGTGATCGCCGGCTATCACTGGTTCACCGACTGGGGCCGCGACACGATGATCAGTCTCGAAGGGCTCTCCCTGACCACCGGCCGGATCATCGAGGCCCGCTGGATCCTGCGGACCTTCGGCCACTACATCCAGCAGGGCCTGATCCCGAACCGGTTTCCCGAGCACGTGAATGAAGCCGTCTACAACACCGCGGACGCGACGCTGTGGTACTTCCATGCCATCGATCGCTACCTGGAAGCCTCGGGTGACCGGGTGACGTTGCGGCTGCTTCTGCCCCGGCTCGTGGAGATCATCGAGCACCATTGTGCCGGGACGCTGTTCGGGATCGGCGTCGATCCCGAGGACGGCCTGTTGCGGCAGGGAGAGCAAGGCTACCAACTGACCTGGATGGATGCCAAGGTGGGCGACTGGGCCGTCACGCCCCGGCGCGGCAAGGCGGTGGAGATCAACGCCCTCTGGTACAACGCCTTGTGCCTGCTGACGAAATGGCTCCAGGAGGAGGCGGCAGGCATTGTGGACTGGGGTTCGACCGGACTGGGGCACACGCCGCCCGACCCGGCCCGCTATGCGGCGTGGGCCGACAAGGTCCGTGCCTCCTTCAACCGGCGGTTCTGGTACGAAAAGGGCGGGTACCTCTACGACGTGATCGACGGCGAGGAGGGTGACGATCCCGCGCTGCGGCCCAACCAGGTTCTTGCCATCTCGCTGCCGATGCCGATGCCGGTCCTGGACCCTGAACACTGGGAGCCGGTGCTGCGGGTGGTCACGGAGACGCTGTTGACGCCCGTCGGGCTGCGCTCGTTGACGCCGGGCGATCCGGATTACCGCTCCCGGTACTTTGGCGACCTGCGGGCCCGCGATGCTGCCTACCACCAGGGAACGGTCTGGACCTGGCTGATCGGGCCGTATATCGATGCCTGGCTCAAGCTCCATCCGGGCGAAAAGCAGGCCGCCCGAGGCTTTCTGGCCGCCTTCGAGCCGCGTTTCAGCGAATGGTGCATCGGGGCGATCAACGAAGTGTTCGACGCCGAGGAGCCCTTCCACCCGCGCGGCTGCATCGCCCAGGCCTGGAGCGTCGCCGAGGTCCTCCGCTGCCTGGTCAAGACCGCTGAATAAGCCTAGGATGGTGGCTACCCGCAGGGCCAAATCAATCCGTGGCCGGGTAGTCTCTTGATTAACAGGGCGCGAGGTGCAGCGTCTTGATAGGCGAGCTGACACAATGCCGTCTCATTCTGTTTGAGAGGGGAAGTTATGTCTCGCGGGTATGCGGTTTTGCCGGCTGTCGTACTGGCTTGGCTGTTCGGATCGAGTATGCTGTGCCCGCCCGCGGCCGGGCGGGAGGTGAGACTGGCCCTATCCCCGCAAACGTTGCCTGCGGCGCCAGGCCGGCACGCGCTGCTGCCGCCGGAGACGCTGATCGATGGGGATGCGGCGCCGCTGTATGAGAAAGCGCTCCAGGCACTGCCGGGCAAAGACCGCGATGAGCAGATGTACGAATGTCTGAATCGGCCCATCGACCAACTACCGGTCGAGCAGGTGGAGCGGACGCTGGCATCTTACACGGCGAGCCTGAAATGGGCTTTCAAGGCGGCGCGGTGCCGATCGTGTCGCTGGTCCGAAGGAGAGTTCGAAGAGAACGCCGTGTGGCGCGAGGGCTATCGCAGGCTCGCCCTTGCCGCAGAGTTGTGGGCGAAGCTGGAAATCGCCCGGGAGGGATATGAAGGAGCCGTCCTCGCTCTGCAGACAGGATTCGGGATGGCCCGGCATCTGGGCCGGGCGCCCACACTCCTGTCGCGGCAAATAGGCCTTGGCGTCATTGTGATCATGTGCCGGGCGGTCGAGGAGTTTGTGCAGGCGGAGGGTTCTCCGAACCTGTACCGGGCGCTGGCCCAATTGCCGAAACCGTTGGTGGATGTGGAGGGAGTCCCAGAGAAGGAGAAGAAGGCGGCTGAGGAAACCCGGCTGCTCGTGAAGAGATTCGACAGCCATCTGACGGCCCTGCAGTGTGTCGAAGCGATCCGCTCCTACACGGCCTCCCACGGTGGGCAGTTGCCCGGGACCCTGGCGGAGATTACGGAGGTCGCTATCCCCAACGACCCGATCCGCGGGGAGCCGTTCCACTATACGCGGACGGGGTCGACGGCGGTCCTGGAATCCGCGGTTCCGGACGGCGGCACGGAGGCCGCAAGGGTCCGTTATGTGATCGCGGTGAAGAACTGAGGCAAGGCGGGTCTTGAGGTGTCCCCATGGGCACGCTGTGGCAGGAGGTCCGTTACGCGGTTCGGGTGCTGGCGAAGCGCCCGGCCCTGGCGATCATTGCCGTCCTCTCGCTGGGGGTAGGCATTGGCGTCAATACTGCCCTTTTCAGCACACTCAACGGCGTGCTTCTACGCGCGCTGCCCGTGCGTGCGCCCCACGAGCTGCGCGTGCTCAACTGGGCCGGTCCCATCCTGCGGGAATACTGCGTCGCCGGAGAGAGCAAAGTCATCACGCGCGAGCGGCGGCAGCGCGGCGTGTTCTCCTATCCCATGTACTGCACCTTTCGCGACCAAGGCACGGGATTCTCGGATGTCTTTGCCTTTGGGCGGACGGACCCTCTGACGGTCGTGGCCGGCGGCCATGGCTTCCAGGCCGAAGGACTCCTGGTGACCGGCAGCTTCTTCGACGGCTACGGCGTTCGTGCGTGGAGGGGCCGGACGATCACGCCCGCGGACGATCAGCCCGAGGCCCAGCCGGTGGTCGTCATTACCTACCGGGCTTGGGAGCGATGGTTCGCAAGTGATCCCAATATCATCGGCGCGACCATGAGGTTGAACATGGATAGCCTCATGGTTGTCGGCGTGCTGTCGCGGGACTATGCCGGGCCGCTCGTGGGCGACGAGGCCGATGTCTACGTTCCGCTGTCTTTCCAGCCGCGGCTCTGTCCGGATTGTCCCCTGACCTCGGCCGACCACTACTGGCTCTCGATCATGTTCCGGCTGGCGCCCGGGGCTACCTCTACCCAGGCGAAAGCGTCTCTGGAAGTGCTCTGGCATCAGCACATGGAGGGTCGCTGGGATGAGGAGTATGTACCTGCCGGGGGCCCGCCGGCCCTGCTGGTTTTCGACGGGCGGCATGGCCCGGTGATCGACCGCGAACGCATCGGCACAACGCTTCGAGAGTGGATGGCGGTCGGCGGTTTGCTGCTTCTGATTGCCTGCATGAACCTGGCGAGCCTCTTGCTGGCGCGCAACGCCGCCCGCGAACACGAGATCGCCATCCGGGAGGCTCTGGGCGCCGGCCGCTGGCGGCTGATGCGTCAGTCGCTGGTGGAGGGCCTGTGCCTGTCCACGGTCGGCGGCCTCCTTGGGGTTCTCTTGGCCTGCTGGGGCAAGGACGTGCTGCCGGGTCTTCTCCTGGGCATGCGCTCGAATCTTCCGGGTGGGTCCCAAGTCGCTCGTCTCCAGGTACGGCTCGACCCTGTTGTCCTGGTGTTTACCATGGCAAGTGTGCTCACCACCGCCGTGCTGGTCGGCCTGCTGCCGGGGTTGCTCGATGCCAGGATCCATCCCGGCCGGCGGCTTCGAAGCACGCAGGTTCGCGGTGCGCCCCGGATCCGTCTGGGCAAAGCCCTGGTGGTCCTGCAGATGGCACTCTCCGTGATTCTGCTGGTGGGTACGGGTCTGCTGGTGCACGTCCTGGTCAATTTATATCGTGTCGAGCTGGGTTTCGATTCGAGGAATCTGCTGGTTTGCCATTTGAACGCCGCTCAAGCGGGCTATGAGGAGCCCCGGCGCACGCCGTTCTATGAGGACGTCGCCCAGGCCCTGGCCAACCTGCCGGGAGTGCATTCGGCGGGGTTTGCCGATCAGTGTCACATCGGCGCCGGTTGGGACTACTGCTACGTGTCCGTCCCGGAGCGGTCCGTCCAGGATCTGCTGGTCACCTGCATGGCCGTCAGTGATTCCTTCCTGGAGACCCTGGAGATTCCGCTCTTGCTCGGGCGCGGATTCCGCGACCTGGACAGATCGGGCCCGGTGCGCACCGTCATCGTCAACCAGGCTTTCTGCCGGAAGATCTTCGGGGGTGAGAATGCCGTCGGCCGGATGTTCAGGGCCGGCGATCGGGACTGTCACATCGCCGGGGTGTGTGCCGATGCGCGATACAACAGCATCTCTTCCCGCCATGGCATGCGGCCGGTGATCTACTTCTCCTACCGCCAGAAGCCCGCGTCCCAGATGTGGTTTGCGCTGCGTACGGCGGTCCCGCCACAGACGCTGATGCCGGTCGTGCGCAAGACCGTAGCGGCGCTCGATCCGCAGCTCCCATTGATTGTCACCACCCAGTCACAGTTGTGCAGCGCCTCGATTGCCTGGCAGCAGACGTATGCAGTGCTGGGGGTGGGGGTTACGATCCTGGCCTTGGCGCTGTCGTGCATCGGGGTGTACGGTCTGATGGCCTACCGTGTGACCCAGCGGACCGGGGAGATCGGTATCCGCATGGCCCTTGGGGCACGGCCGCGGGATGTCGCCCGGGCCCTCCTGCGCGAGGCGCTGCTGCTGGCGGGACTGGGAGCCGGCATCGGCGTACCTCTGGCTTCCGTGGCCGTGCGGGTCATCAAGTAGGTCCGCTTCTTTGGGGTGGCCCCCTACGACGCGGCGACGCTCGGCGGCATGCTGATCATTCTGGTCGGCGTCACATTGCTGGCCGCCTGGATCCCCGCCCGCCGCGCGGCTCGACTCGATCCGATGGCCGCATTGAGACTGGAGTAGGAGCAATGATGGCCGCGTTGGGGCAAGACATCCGATATGCGTGGCGCCAGTTGCGGAAGCACCCCGGCTTCACGGCGGTGGCGATCTTGTCGCTGGCTGCCGCCCTCGGCGTGAATCTCGCGCTCTTCAGCGCGTTCAATGCCATCTTCCTGCGGGTGTTGCCCGTGCGTGCCCCCCAGGAGCTGCACGTGCTCAACTGGGTCGGCTGGGTCCGGGAAGACACCCCGTACAGAATCACGGGCGACGAATCTCATGGAATCCCCACCGGTATCGCGCGGATGCGCTATGGCATATTTTCCTACCCCATGTACTGTGCTTTCCGCAACGAAGCAAAAGGACGTTCGGAGGTGTTCGCCTTCGCGCGCACCGATCCTCTGACCGCGGCGGCGTGTGGGCGCTGGTTCCGGACCCAGGGGCTCCTGGTGAGCGGCAACTTCTTTCGCGGCTATGGAGCCGGTACCCTGATCGGCCGGCCGATTACGCCCGCGGACGATCAGCCCGCCGCGCCGCCGGTGGCCGTCATCACGTATCGGGCTTGGGACCGGTATTTCGAACTGGATCCCCACGTGATCGGCCGGACCGTGACGTTGAGCGGCAACGCCTGTACCGTCGTGGGCGTGCTGCCGCGCAGCTACGTCGGCCCGGCCATCGGCGACGAGGCGGACTTCTACCTGCCCCTGTGCCTGCAGCCCCGTCTGATGCCCGACTACTCCCTCGCGTCGGCGGACCACTACTGGCTCCAGGTCATGGTGCGTGCACGCCCCGGGTCGGCCGCGGCGCAGGCCCGGGGCTCGCTGGAAGTGCTCTGGCGTCAGCACATGCGCGACCGCCTTGACGACGACACGCCGTCGGTCTTCCTGTTCCTGGAGGGTCGCCACGGCCCCGTGGTCTATCGTGCCATTATGAGCCGCACGCCGCTGCGGCTGCTGTACGGCGCCGGGCTCGTGCTCCTGATTGCCTGCGTCAACCTGGCGGGTCTCTTGCTGGCGCGCAACGCCGCCCGCGAACACGAGATCGCCATCCGGGCGGCCCTGGGGGCCGGCCGCTGGCGCCTCCTGCGCCAATCGCTGCTGGAGAGTCTGGCTGTCTCCCTGCCGGGCGCCATCCTGGGCTTGCTCTTTGCCGGGTGGACGAATTCCGTCTTGCGGAGCTTGCTGCCCGGTCTCCTGCCGGGCGCGAACCGCCTTCACGAAGGGGCTCGCTTCGACGTGCGGATCGATGCGAACGTGCTGGCCTTTGCCCTCGGGGCCGTGCTGCTCACGGTGCTGTTGGTCGGTCTGCTTCCCGGGGTGCTGGCCGCCCGCGTCAATCCGGGCGCCCGACTGCAGCGCGCCCGCGTGCGGGGCGGTCCGCACATCCGTCTGGGCAAGGTCCTGGTGGTCGGACAAATCGCGCTGTCCCTGGTGCTCGTGACCGGCACGGGTCTGTTGCTGCGCAGCCTGGCGCATCTGCGGGGCCAGGAACTGGGCTTCAATCCGAGGAACCTGCTGCTGTTTCACCTGAACGCCGCCGACGCCGGCTATGACGAGAGCCGGCGCACCCGCTTCTACGAAGACGTCAATGACGCCGTGACCTCTATCCCCGGCGTGCGCCTGGTTGCCTTCGCCGACTCGTGCCACCTGGGCACGCCGTGCAATGCCCGCCTTGTCGATGTCCCCGAACGTTTCGTCCGCGAGATGGTGAGCCGCTACCGGGTCGTCACCGATTCGTTTCTCACCACCCTCGGCATCGGCCTTCTGAAGGGGCGGAGTTTCGGCATTCTGGACCGTCCGGGTCCCACGCGTGCGGCCGTCGTCAACCAGGCCTTCTGCCAGGCCGTCTTCCCCGGCGAGGACGCGCTGGGCCGGTTCTTCAAAATCGGAAATCGCGACCACCAGATTGTGGGCGTCTGCGGCAACGCCCGCCACGGCCTGCGGGAGGACCCCGCAGAGACCATCTACGTGTCGTACCGCCAGGCGCCGGTCTCGGATGTATGGTTCGCCGTCCGGACCGCCGCGGCGCCGCTGACGTTGGCTCCGGACATTCGCCGGGCCGTGGCTGCCCTGGACCCCTTGATCCCTGTGACCGTCACGACGCAAACCGCCTTGTGCGATCTCCTCATGGTGAGACCTCGGATCGGCACGTCGTTGGGGATGTTCCTCACCTTGTTGACCCTGGCACTGGGCGGCATCGGAGTCTACAGCCTGATGGCCCACAACGTGGCCCGGCGCACCGGGGAGATCGGGATTCGCATGGCGCTCGGCGCGCGGCCGCAGGATATCTCCCGGACCCTCCTGCGCGAGGCGCTGCTGCTGGCGGGATTGGGAACCGCCATCGGTGTGCCGCTGGCGGTGATGGGCGTGCGTGTCACCCGGCGGCTTCTCTACGGAATCCCGCCCTATGATCCGCTCACCCTGAGTGCCGCGGGGGTCGTCCTCGTGACGGCGGCGATGCTGGCCGCCTGGATTCCCGCCCGACGAGCCGCCCGCCTCGATCCCCTGGCGGCGCTCCGACGCGAATAGAGTCACCGCCTGAGAGGACGTGGGAGAGGGGTGGCCGCCTCAAGCGCAGCTCGTTCGTAGTGTGCTCGTAAGAGCATATCCGAAAGAAACCCGTCTCGCAGCCTCTACCTCTCTCCTGTCGCCCCCTCCTATGCTCTTACGAGCACACTACGAACCAGGGCCCACCGGCCCTGAGGGGGTGTGTGAAAAGGGTGGCTTCTCACAGACTTTCTCCGACCCGCCTAATGGGTTTTGACAGACAAGTTCGGTAACGTCCGGGAGTCTGTCCCTGCGACTTGCTTGCGTTCGGAGTTCCGCCTTCAGGCGGGTCAAACAGTCCATCCTCCCTTTCTCCGCGGTTACAGAGCGTGGAGCCGGCTACGCCGGAGGACTTTCAGACCCGTCTGAAGGCGGAACTCCAAACGAGCCCAACCCCGAAAGCCGGTTTGGATTAGCGAAGTTGTTCGTCAAAACTCATTATGGCACAGGACGAAGATCGCGACCCATGCGAAAAGAAGCAACGACCCGGTAGAAGGCTAAGAAAGGAAGCCACAGAGGGCCCAGAGAACCCAGCGCGGCCGATGGGCGAAGCCCGAGGCCGCGCTGGGACCTCTGTGTCCTCTGTGGCCAAAATTCCTGTTTAGCCTCTGAGCGGATCATTGAAAAGAAGCGGGGCGGCCGGTGAGGGCCGCCCCGCGTTTGTGAGTGATGGGCGAAGCTCCTGCTCAGTCCTCCAGCGGCCGGACCCAGATGTTGCGGTAGCGGACCGGATTGCCGTGGTCCTGCAGCATGATGGGACCCTTGTCCGGAATCGGTTTGTAGGGGGTGACGGCGTACGGCCCGTCCCAGCCGGTGCCGCCTTCGAGGGCGACGTGATTCTGCACGAGGACGCCGTTGTGCAGGACCGTGAAGGTGGCCTTGCGGAGGACCTTGCCGTCCTTGTCGAAGAGCGGACGGCGGTAGATGATGTCATAGGTCTGCCACTCGCCGGGCTTGCGGCTGGCGTTGACCAGCGGCACCGCCCGGCCGTACAGGGCGGCGCACTGGCCGTCCGGGTAGGTCTTGTTCTCGTAGGAGTCGAGGACCTGGACCTCGTATTCGCCCTGGAGGAACACGCCGCTGTTGCCGCGTCCCTGGCCGCTATCGCGCACCTGGGCCGGCGTCGCGAACTCCACGTGCAGTTGGCAGGAGCCGAACCGCTCGGCGGTCTGAATGTAGCCGGCCCCCTTGACGGATTCCATGTACCCGTCCCGGACGATCCACTTGGAGGGCTCGCCCTTGGTGTTGGTCCATTGGGACAGGTCGGTCCCGGCGAACAGCACGATGGCATCGGACGGTGGCTGGGTCCCCTCGCCCGGCGTGATGACCGGCGGGGCGGGACGGTTCATGTCGTGCACCCGCCAGCGGCCGCTGGGCGTGTCCACATACTCGATCTTCACCGGCTTCGGGGCCGGCGTCTGGGGCTGGGCCGCTTCCACCTTGACCGGCGAGGCGGGCGCGGGCTGCGCCTGTGCCGTCTCCGGCGTGCTGCACCCGGCCGCCAGCCCCAGCAGGGCCGCCCCGACCACCACCAACAACACCTTTCTCATACGAGCTCCTTTCTGTATTTTAAGATCCACACTTTACTATTTACGATCGGCCACCTGCCGGACCCGCACGACGGGAGTCCTCGACCCCGCCGTGAGCCCGGCGCAGCGGCATCGTAAACCTTCGGGGGACCATCGTCAATCCCCACCGGGACTTCGGGCCGGGCAAACGCAAAGTCCTGAGAGTGAGTACCTGGACGTCGTTAACGGGTGGCAGCGGCAAGGCCGTAGGCTTTGCGCAGGCCTTGCCGCTGGTGGACGGACGAAACCATCGGCAAGCTCCGAAGACTCCGCTTGCCGCTGCCACCCATACAACAAACGACTTTGCGTTTGCCCTGGGACTTCGGGCAGGGCAAACGCAAAGTCGTACGGCGGATCGTGGGTATGTCATTGCGAGGAGCGCAGCGACGAAGCAATCTCAATCAATGGTCCGCTTTCAGGCTGACCCATGTTCTGGCCACAGAGGGCACAGAGAACACCGAGAAAAGACGAGAAGGCACAGGAATCAGAATCAGATGGTAGGAGGGCAAGAACGGCCCAGCCGTCTCCCACCTTCTTACCTTCTGACCTTCCTACCTTCTTCTCTGGGTCCTCTGGGACTTCGGGTGCATGACCGTTCCTGCGCGGCCTCGTGGCGAGGGCGTGGGGCTCCCCAACGCGATGAATCGCGTTGGAGCCTCGTCCCGTCCTCGAAAGCGCGGGCAGGATGCCCGCGACACGCAAGGGCAAGACGTTCTCGCCACGGGCCTGCGCGACGGCGATCTAACGCGGTAAAGGAAAAGGGGACATTCTGCTTTTCGCCTCCGGGAAGGAAAAAGCAGAATGTCCCCTTTTCCGCGGCGCCGGGCGGGTGGGGCTTTGGAGGGGGACAAATCAGCAGATTCCCTAGCAGACACGCGGGGCCGGCCGCCAGTAGGTACAGACAGTGCCTGTCGGCCTTCGCCTGGCAGGACACGGGGGCCGGGAGTTGTCCCGATATGGGGCTCCGGGGTCTCGGGAGAACGGCAAATCGTAAGAAGAGGTAGACCGATGAAAACGATCTGGCGCAAATTGGTGCATGTCCTGCTGATCCTGATTCTCGCGGCGGGGACCACCGGGACGCTGGCGGGTTGCAGGAGGCAGGGTCCCCTGGAGCGGGCCGGCGAGGCCCTCGAAGAAGCGGGCGAGGCCGCGCGGGGCGACCGCTGATCCGGATTCTGCCTGGGGGTTCGCAAAGTGAGCGGCCACGCGGACATGGGCTTGACGTACGAAGAACCCAATTGAAACCGGCATGTTCCTTCTACCGCGTTGGGCCTGTCCACGAAACGCCGGTTCGACTCCCGGCCCGTGTCCCGAGGGGCCCTCTTCGTGGGTCGTGCGTCCTCGCACGACATTCTCGGCGAGCGGGGACGCTCGCTCTACGAAGACCGGCCTTCGGCCCGTTCGGATTGCCGAACTTGTTCGTCAAAACCTATCAGCCCGGCGATAAGAGGGTGTGTGAGAAGCCAGCCTTCTCTGGGTGGCATCGTCAAGCGGAGTCTGGGCTCCCAATCGCGATTCATCGCGATTGGGAACCCTCTTCGGAGCTTGGCGAGGGCGGATTTCCCGTGCGCCGGACCATCGCCAAGGCCTACCGGCCTTGACGATGCCACCCTGTTCACACACCCTCTGAGGATGTCGCAGCGCAGGTGGCAGCGCCAAGGGTTCGGCCCTGTCCGGCGAACGCAAAGTCGCTCAACCGCCCCTCTCTATGTCATTGCCGGGGGTGCCATGCCTACGCCTCGCCGGCATGTCTGCCCAAAGCCGTAGACATGGCACCCAAGCCGCCGACCGTGCGAAATATCGGCCCCGCCGAGTACCGCATTTCACAAGTACCGCGACTATGGGTGAGGTTGCTTCGTCGCTGCGCTCCTCGCAATGACATGATTGCCGCGCTCGGCGAGCCTCGCTCGCAATGACCTAGAGCACCCAAGTATGTCATTGCGAGGAGCTTCAGCGACGAAGCAATCTCGACGCCATGGTCTCAGGACTTGCGAAACGCCGTACTAGGCTCCTTCACCGGCCTGCGCCGGCGCCCGCCAGACGCAGGACCAGTTGCTCGATCAGGACCGGCGCTTGGCCCTGGCCGGTCTTGGTGGCGTGGTCGATGGCGGCCAGCTCCTCCAGGAACGCGGCGATCTGCGCGAGCGAGATTCGCTGGAGCTGGGCAAAGAACCGGTCTTTGTTGCTCCAGATCCGCAGTTGCTTGGCAATGACGGCGGGATTGGTCCGCTGGTCGAGCAGGGTTTTGGCCTGGAACATCCGGCGCAGGTGGAAGGCGAACGCCCCGACCGCGGAATACTCGGTGCTCTTGTCCTCCTCGAACATCCGGCGCAGCCGCGTTACCGCCTGGCCCACGTGGCCGCCGATCACGGCGTCGATGACCTCGAAGGCGTCATAGATGCGATGGTGGCCCGTCAGGGCTACCACGTGGTCGGCGCGAATGGTCGTCTCGCCCCGGGCGAAAAGCACCAGCTTCTCGACCTCGTTGTAGAGCTGTGCCAGCTCCTCGCCGATGAACTCGACCAGCATCGCGGCGGCGTCCCGGTTGAGCCGGACCTTGTGCTTATTGGCGGCATGCTGCACCAGATGCTCCGGCAGCTTCCAGCGCGGCGGCGGCGTCAGCTCGATCAACGCGCCGACTTTGGGCAGCATCTTGGACAGCCGGGTCCGCGCATCCCAGCTCGAGACGGTCAGCACGAGGATGCCGGTGGCCGCCGGCTTCTCGAAATACTTCTCCAGGATCTCGCGGTGTTTCGAGACGAACCCGTCGGCGTCGCGGACCACCACGACGCGCTTGTCCGTCAGAAAAGGCACGGTCCGCAGCTCGTCGAGCACCTCCGCCAGCACGGCCTCCGCCC
This sequence comes from Planctomycetota bacterium, assembly GCA_016872975.1. GTDB lineage: Bacteria > Planctomycetota > Phycisphaerae > Sedimentisphaerales > Anaerobacaceae > PLanc-01. Next base: position 3,529 of record VGYL01000042.1, on the reverse strand, counting down.
CGTCCACCGAGGACAGCCCGGTCATGCGCTGCTCGGGTTCGAGCAGCTCGTCCAGCAGCTCCTGGCAGCGGGCGCCGACCAGCGACTCGTCCTTGCCCGCAATAACGTAAATGCGCTCAACCATCGTCATTGATTAAGGATGATTGATGATTGATAATTACGGAAAGCCGGGACTCTCTTTTCAATCATCAATTATCAATCATCCATTATCCATTCTGTGGGGTCCTACTGCGATTTCTTTTCGTCCGGTCCGGCCTCATCGCCTTCGAGGTCTTCGGCGGCGATCTTCTCGGCGGCCACGAGCTTGTCGTCTTCCTTGAGCTTGATCAGCCGCACGCCCTGCGTGTTGCGGCCGATGGAGCGGATCTCATCGAGCCCGGTGCGGATGATCATGCCGCCCGCGGTGATCAGCATGAGGTCGTCGCCGGCCTGCACCGACTCCAGCGCGACCACCTTGCCGTTGCGGGCGCTGGTCTTGATATTCTTGAGACCGACGCCGCCGCGCGTCTGGGCCCGATAGCTTTCGACGCCGGTCCGCTTGCCGTAGCCATTTTCGCAGACGGTGAACAGCGACGCCTTTTCGTTCGGAATCACCATGCCGACGACCTCGTCGTTCGGCCGCAGCTTGATGCCGCGGACGCCGCGCGAGGCCCGGCCCATCGAGCGGACCTCCTGCCCGTCGAACCGGATCGTCATGCCGTCGCGGGTGCCCAGGATGATATGGTCGTGGCCCACCGTCAGCGCGACGCCGATCAGCGCGTCGTTCGGGTCGAGGTTGATCGCGATCACGCCCGAGGCCCGTGGATTGCCATACTGGCTGAGCTTGGTCTTCTTGACCAGGCCGTTCTTCGTCGCCATCGCCAGGTCGTGCGCCTCTTCTTCCTTCGCCTCCTCTTCGAAGTCGCTGACGTTGATGATCGAGGCGATCTGCTGGTTGCCGAGGTTCAGCAGGTTGGCGATGCTGCGGCCCTTGCTCTGCCGCGACAGGTTGGGCACGTCGTAGACCCGCAGCCAGTAGCAGCGGCCGCGGTTCGTGAAGATCAGCAGGTAGTCGTGCGTCGAGGCGACGAACAGGTGCTTGATGAAGTCGCCTTCTTTCGTGTCCGAGCCGATGATGCCCCGGCCGCCCCGGCCCTGCCGCTTGTAGGTGTCGATCGGCATCCGCTTGATGTAGCCGTCGTGGCTGACGGTGACGATCACGCTCTCGTCGGCGATCAGGTCCTCGATGTCGAGCGTCTCGGCCGTGCCGGCGATCTGCGTCCGCCGCTTGTCGCCGTACTTGTCTTTGATCTCGTTGATGTCCGTGCGGATGATGTCGAGCAGGACCTTTTCGTCGCTCAGAATCGCCTCGTAGCCTTTGATCTCCTCGACCAGCGCGGCGTAGTCCTTGGCCAGCTTCTCGATTTCCAGGCCGGTCAGGCGATGCAACTGCATGTTCAGGATCGCATCCGCCTGTGGGCCGGTCAGAAAATGGTCGTTCTTACTTTTGTCCCGGACGAACTCCTTGGGCAGGAGCTTGCGGAGTGTCTCGCTCTCGGCCAAGCGGAGGGGCTTCTTCATCAAGTTGACTTTGGCCGTGGGCACGTCGGGCGACTTCTTGATGATCTCGATAATCTCGTCGATATCGCCCACTGCGAGGATCAGGCCTTCCCGGATGTGCGCCAGGTTGCGGGCCCGCTTCATCAGGAACCGGCTGCGCCGCCGGATGACCTCTTTGCGGTGCTCGATAAAGTGGTCGAGCATCTCGCGGATGGTCAGCGTCTCCGGCCGGTTGTTGACCAGGGCGATGTTGGCAATCGCGAAGGTCGTTTGCAGGGGCGTGTACCGCCACAGCTTGTTGAGCACGATCTCCGCGTCGGCATCCTTCTTGAGCTCGATCACGACGCGCAGGCCCTGGCGATCCGATTCGTCCCGGACGTCGGCGACCTCCGGCAGCGTCCCATCGTGGACGCCTTCGGCGATCTTCGAGACGATGCTCGTCTTGATCACCGTGTAGGGGATTTCGGTGACGATGATCTGATCCTTGCCGCGCGTGCCCGACTCGATCTCGGTCTTCGCCCGGACGGTCAGGTGGCCCCGGCCGGTCGTATAGGCATCGACGATGCCCTTGCGGCCGCAGATGATGCCGCCCGTCGGGAAGTCCGGCCCCGGCAGCACCTTCATGATCTCCTTGAACCCGCACTGCGGATCGTCGATGACCAGCAGCAGGGCATCGCAGACCTCGCGCAGATTGTGCGGCGCGATGTTCGTCGCCATGCCGACCGCGATGCCGGTCGAGCCGTTGACCAGCAGGTTCGGGAACCGCGACGGCAACACGGTCGGCTCGTCCCGGGTCCCGTCGTAGTTCGGCACGAAATCGACCGTGTCGAAGTTGATGTCGGCCATCATCTCCATGGCCGGCGCGGCCATGCGGGCCTCGGTGTACCGCATGGCCGCGGGCGGGTCGGCGTCGATACTGCCGAAGTTGCCCTGCGGATCGACCAGCGGGTACCGCATCGCCCAGGATTGCCCCAGGCGCACGAGCGTGCCGTAGGTGGCCTGGTCGCCGTGCGGGTGGTAATTGCCGCCGGTATCGCCGACGATCTTGGCGCACTTGCGGTGGGCGCTGCGCGGCCCGAGGTTCAGGTCGTTCATGGCGACGAGAATCCGCCGCTGCGAGGGTTTGAGCCCATCCCGCACGTCGGGCAGCGCCCGCGAGACGATGACGCTCATCGCGTAGTTCAGATACGAATTCTTGATCTCGTCAAGAATCGGCATCTCTTCGAAGCGGTCCTTCACCTGCGGTTCTGGTTCCTTCATGTTCGTTGCCAGTTCTCCAATGAGAGCCCGCCGGGCGGAACTCCCTGTTCAACTCAAAAAAACACTCCCGCCGCCTCGAATCGGCGGCCAAGCAAGGGGTGACGCGCTTGTGTGAAGACCGGCCACCATCCTTAGGATTCCTGACCGCGAGCCGTCGCGGGCAGGGTCCAGTCAGAGCCTGTTCCCATGGCCGGTACGTTATCAGAAAAAATGCGGAAAGTCAACTGTATTGTGCCCCGCAAACGGCAGGAAAACAGGTCGTCTCCGCCGTGCGACTCTGTCCAAGCTTAACCTCATTATTACGTTGAAACACCCCTGGCGGTTCTTCCCCGCAGGCCTCTTGGGCCGCCCTGCGGTCCCGCGGACCGCGGCCTGGTACCGCGTTTCACAAGCCCGGCGACGAAGCAACCTCCTCCTTGTAGTCTCAGCACTTGCGAAAGGCCGTACTCGCCGGGGCGCAGACCGGCTTGCCTCAGAACGCCTCCGGAACGAAGCCCCGCCGCAAGAAATCGATAGACGCACGGGGCCAAGCCGTAGGTGATGTCTTGTCCGGATTTTTGAAGAAATTTTAGGCTCATCCGGCTTTAGCGTACTTCGATGGCTCTTGGGGACTCTGTCCCCAAACCCCTGAGATTTTCCGCTTTGGGCCAATGTAAGCGTCCGGCGAACCCCGTTCCTCTCGCGCGGGTCCTCGGCATCATTTTTGCTCGCGACGGGTGGTCGATGGCGG
>VGYL01000041.1 GCA_016872975.1 Planctomycetota bacterium | reverse complement strand
ATCCCAGGACGGGTATGCGGGAGACATTCGCCAGCTGGGGGTGGTCGGACGTAAGCCACGAGGACGCAGTGGCGCGCGGTCGTGAGCGAGCGGCCATGATTGCCCAGGGGTTGCAGCCCGGGCAGACGCCCGACCACCACACCTATGGCGATCGACCGTTCAAAGAGCAGGTTCTCGAGAAGTGGGACGGGGCCGATGGCCGGCCGGCCGGAGCCATCTCCCTGAATTCCTACGGCTGCGACATCCTGAACACCGCTCACACTGCGTTCGTGGATATCGACTTGGAGGATGGCAAGGACCGTGGGTCCCGTGAGAACAAGGCTCTCGGCGATCTCGAGTTCATCCTTCGACGGGAGGATCAGTTCGGAGCGCATGTCTACCGCACAGCGGGCGGACTCCGGTACCTGCTCACCCTGGACCACGCGGACCCCGGCGGCGACCATGTCACCGACCTGATGACCGGCATGGGAGCGGATCCGCTCTATGTCCGCCTCTGTCGGATCCAAGGGTGCTTCCGGGCGCGTCTCACGCCCAAGTCGTGGCGATGCGGGATGGGGGAACGCATCCACATCGACTACCCCATCAGCGGCCCCGATCACCAGGCCAGCGTCGCCGACTGGCGCCGCCGCTATCGCGACGTGAGCAAGGAGTTCTCCGTGTGCCGCCGAATTGGCTACTTCGGGAAGGCGCACGGTACTTCCGAGGATTTCGACCGGGTGCTCGAACTTCACGACCGCGAAACCAAGGCAACAATCGACCTGCCGTTGGCATGAGGGAACCATGAGCAACATCCGCTATCTGACCAAGTCCCGCTTCAAGTTGGGCTGGGAATGCCCCGCCAAGCTCCACTTCGCAAACCATCGCGACCGCTACCACGACACCATGGTGGATGACACATTCCTCAAGGGTCTTGCCGAAGGCGGCTACCAGGTTGGCGAACTGGCCCGCTGGATGCTCTGCCGCGATCCGCGGGGAGACGTGGTCGAGTCCCTCGATCATGAACGTGCCCTTCGGGAAACCGCAGGGCGGCTGGAGCCAGAGTTCGCAACGGTTGCGGAAGCGGCTTTTCGGCATGACGATCTCTTCATTCGTGCCGATGTGGTCGTCAAGGATGGGCGCGTGCTCAAGCTGTACGAGGTCAAGTCCGTCTCGTGGGAAGAAGGGGACTCCTTCTGGACCCAGCGCGGCAAACGCCGCCCGACGGCCAAGTGGGAGCCCTATCTTCTCGATGTTGCCTTTCAGAAGCATGTGATCTCCCGGGCCCGTCCCGACCTTGATGTACAGGCTTACCTGGTTGTCCTCGACAAGGGGAAGTGCGCCACCGTGGATGGTCTGAACCGCAAGTTCGGGGTCATTCGGGATGGGCGCCGCATTGCGGTCCACTCGGCCGTGTCCTCCCGGGAGGAACTGGGCGAAGACGTGCTCGCGTACCTGCGTGTCGATTCAGACCTGGAGGAGATCGGTGAGCTTGATTTCGATCTTCCCGACGGCGGTAGCGGGCGGCTTCCCGCCTTGATCGAACAACTCGCGAAGATCAACCGGTCGGACGACCCGTTCCGCTGTGCAGTGGGCGCGAAATGCAGGGGATGCCAGTTCGCGTTGCCGAAGGACTCCCGGAAGGCCGACGAACTGAGGGCGGCAGGGATCCGCAGCGGCCTCGAAGAATGCTGGCGGCACGCCGTCGGAACCGCGTACGACCCGGGCCGTCCCAAGGTGACGGAGCTCTGGAACTACCGCCATGCGGACGAGCGGATCGCCGAAGGAAGGTACTTCCTTGAGGATCTCCGGGAAGGCGATCTGGGCGAGGGCGCCTGCGCGCCACGGCAATGGCTGCAGGTGCGGAAGGCTCGCGACGGCGATGCAACGCCCTGGATCGACGGGGCAGGGCTCGCGGCTCAGGTGCGGTCGTGGAAGTTCCCGCTGCACTTCATCGACTTTGAAACGTCGCGGATGGCGCTTCCCGGCCGGCGGGGCGATCATCCGTACACGCAGGTGGCCTTCCAGTTCTCGCACCACACCGTGGCGTCGGACGGAGCGATCGTGCACCACGGCCAGTGGATCGAAGTCCGTCCTGGGGTGTTCCCGAGCTTCGAATTCGTGCGTGCGTTGAAGCGCGATCTCGAAGGCGACGACGGCACGATCTTCCGCTACGCCGACCACGAGAACACGGTGCTGCTCGATCTGTACGCGCAGTTGGAGGCGAGTGCGGAGCCGGATCGTCGCGAACTGATGGACTGGATCGCGACCGTCACTCGCCGTTTCTCCGGTACGGGGAAATCGAGGATCGAGCTGGCGGGAGGACGATGCATGGTGGACATGCGGAAGGTCCTGACGCAGTTCCATTATGACCCCGCCACCCATGGGTCCAACTCCCTCAAGGCGGTGCTGCCCGCCATCATCGGGAGTTCTGCCTGGCTGCGCGGCCGCTATGGTCAGACTCTGGCCGGTTCCGGGATCCACAGCCTCAACTGCGCCCCGGATTGGACCTGGGTCCGGCCCGACCTTGGTCTCGATCCGTACGCGTCACTCCCGCCGGTGTTCACGGGAGAGGCGGAGGCCGCGCTTTCCGACTACTCGCGGGGGCTGGACGAGGTCGATGACGGGGGTGCCGCGACGATTGCCTACGCCAAACTCCAGTTCTTCGAACTGCCGGATACCGAGCGTGCGGCCATTCGTGAAGCGCTGTTGCGCTACTGCGAACTCGACACGCTGGCCATGGTGATGCTGTTCGAGTACTGGCGGGAAGAGGTCACACGCCATGGTGGATGATCAGGGGGTTCCCGATGGCGTCCGTCACGTGTGCTTCGACCTCGACAACACGCTTGTGGATGACACCGGGAACCACCTGCGGCCGGGTGTCCGTGAGTTACTCGCGTCCTTGAAGGCGCACGGCATTGAGCTCTCGCTCTGGACCGGGTCCATCGAGCAGCGCGCACGGGAGATCCTCGATCGCCATGGCATTCAGGCTCTGTTCCGGCGATGCGTGTTCCGTGACGACTACGACCCAGCCGGCGAAGGCCTGCCCAAGGACATCTCCTGTTTGGACGCCGACCTGCTGGTCGATGACCAGCCCTACCTCGTCGAGTACGCGCGGCGGAGGGGGAAGCGGGGATTCCTGATCACTGCGTTCATCAGTCCGCGTGTCCCGGTTCCTCCGGACGAGTTGGAGCAACTTCATCGACTGGTCCTTCCCGGAGTACGTCAGTCGTCGAAGGGGCGGTGATGGCTGGGCCTTCGATGGGCACTTCCGGAAGAGATCTGTCATTCCGGGACACTGCATCCGAAGCGAACAGCCTTCCATAGTCGGCGAGACCGGAATGCCCCATGATTCCGCCTCTTGTAAAGGATGGCATCCGCGCCAACTGCTCGATCTGGAGCCGAGCGCCCTCATGATCGGGATGCACCGCTCTGAACTCCCGGATCAGCTGGATGAGTTGTCGTCGTCGGGCATTGTAGAGACCGTTCGGGATCTCCGAGAAGTTGCTCATTCCGCAGAACCTGCGCGGCATGGATGCGGCCGTGCACGCGCGCATGGCGGGCTGGTATTGCGATGGAGAGTCGGAACGTGGATGCCATGTCAGTCCTTTCCCGTGACGCCCTTCTTTACCGAGTGGGCCACCGTGAGGACAACGCCGGCGATGATCAGCAGGGCCAGGAACGCGACACCGGTGATGATGGCCGCCGGGACCCACCAGAACAGCGCGCCCAGGAGGCTCCAGGAGAAGATGCGGGTGATCGATGTGTGGATCTCCTTGTCAACGGAGTCGATGCCGGCTCCGAGGTCATGCGCGCAGAGGCACTCGTAGTACTGCTTGATCAGTGACGAGGTGTCGAGTCCCGCCGAGAGCACCCTCCGCGAGCAAAGGAGGCCTGTAAGCCCGGCGATTGGAAAGAAGAGGAAGGAGGCCAACCCGATCACGTTACCGGTATGAGCCTGCTTCTCGGATGTCGTCATCTCGCGCTCATTCAAGAGACCGTCATGTTCCTTCCATGGAATCAACCAGACAATCTTCTCGCCGAACGTCCTGACCGTTTGAACGTCCGCCGGCCCCCAGAACCACGCGCTTCGCTTCTCGGAGAAGGTTGCCCGGGTGAAGTCCACGACGGAGATCACCGGCAGCAGTGCCAGAAGCAGGACCATGCCGACGCCGAATCCGCGGCGGCGTGCGTATCGGGGAAGATCGCGGATCCCGTAGATGTGCTGCTTCCACGTCGATTCCCGTGCGCGCAGATCCTTGTCGTGGAATTGGTTGTAGACGTCCATGGCGAGGGAGAACTGACCGGCGCGATACGTTGTCGTTCCTCGGCCGGCAATGTCCGCGTGCGGGTCCGCGGCGGGCTGGTTCGAGTGGGCTTTCTGATACCAGAGGTAATACAGGTTCAAGGCCCGCCACTGTCCGGGCGTGAACTCGGATCTTCCGAGGATGCTCAGGAATCGTGGAGGCCAGACATCAAGCTCGCGGATCCTGCTGATGGTGGCGGCCGGCGGGGGCCTCCGGTTCGGGATCCAGCGGTGCGGAAGGGGCGCCGAAGGCCGACTGTCCGGACGACAGGGAAGGGAATGCAAACCGGCCGGCATCTCCTCCATCGCGCTGTTCAGGGTCTCCCTGAATGGTAAGAACGGGACAGCGACCGGCGGCTCACCCCAGAGGCGCCGGCCATGGAAGATGGTCCAATACAGATGGGTCAGGGCAGACATGCCCGGTCCTCGCGCTGGTCATGGTCGTCGTCGTATCGAGTCATCCGCACGGATCCTCATGGCAGGCCACGAGCCTTCGCGCGTCCGGGCGGCTGGAAGTCTGACCTCGCCATCCTTGATCTCCACCCGGTTCGGGTCGCGCCCGCCAAGCGGCTCCCGCGCGATCACATCCATGACGAGATGGCCGGATCGGGGGTCGGCGCTGAAGCGAAGGAGGAGGACCTCCGCGAAGACCGCGGTTCCGCCGCCATGGTTGAAGGTCGCCACCACGCAGGCGTTGGTTGTCAGCCGCCCGAGATACCTGTACCCGAACCTGCCGCCGTCCGGCCGGGCGAAGCTGATGGTCGTATCCCGACGCTCCACGTCTCCTGCCCGAAACTGGTTGCGCGCCTCCATGGCCGCACTGACGTCGACTCGCAGGATCACGGGGGGAGCGTTGTCGGAAAGCCAGCCATGGAACAACTCCACCAGTTTCGGATGAATGGGAACGCCGTGGCAGGTGAATCCCGCCGCAGCATCCTCCACCAAGTCCGTTGAAGCCCCTGCACTGGCGGCGATGGTGATCAGGGCGAGGACGGCGAGGGAAGGGCACCACCCGTGTCTTCCAGGATGTCCGGCCATGGCCGCCCCCCCGAAGGGCTGGCGTCTGATGTTGCAGAGGACCTCGTCGACCTTCATGACGCACCCACGCGCACGGCACTCATCCCGGCCTGCCCCTTTTCCACGGAAATCTGCACGGCGATCCGCTCCCTGAGCAGTTCCACATGGGAGATTACGCCGACCGTCTTCCGATCCTGCTGCATGGTCTCCAACGCCGAGATCGCGACATCCAGCGTGTCCGGGTCGAGCGCTCCGAATCCTTCGTCAATGAACAGCGAGTCGATGCGAACGTTGCGTCCGGCAAGATCGGACAGCCCCAGCGCGAGGGCGAGGCTGGCCAGAAACGTCTCGCCTCCCGAGAGGCTTTCCATGGGGCGCGAGACCGAACCCTGGTACTGGTCCACGATCTCCAGGCGCAGTTCCGAGTCGGGGGCCCGGCGGAGCCGATAGCGATCGGACAGCCTGGCAAGGTGCCGGTTGGCCTTCTGCACGAGCACGTCGAGGGACAGCCCCTGGGCGTACCGGCGGAACAGCGCCCCGTCCTTGGACCCAATCAGACCTTTGAGCCGGGTCCAGATCGTCAACTGGGCGCACAGCGTCTCCAATTCCTTCTGACGTCCGGCGTGGCGCTTCCGGTTCTCTTCATCGATCTGGAGTTCCTTTTCCAGCCCCCCGAGACGGGTCAGCATGGACGCGACCCTCGCCCCGGCGTCAGAGTGGCGAGCCCGCAGAGCATCAGCCGCGGCACCCTCCTCGGCGCCCTCCGCCCGCAGATCTTCCGCCTGCTTCCAACCGGCCGCCAGCGCCCCCTCGGCCTGCTGGACAGCCGACTCCAATTGACTCCTGATTCGCTCGATCCGCGCCGCCTCGTCGTCCGACAGTCGCGCCGCCTTCAGCTCGGACACCGACGCGAACGATCCCCCCGCCAGTCGCGTTCCGAGCGCTGCCGTGAGCGCCGCCTGGTCTGCGCGGGCCTTCGTTGCCGTCTCCTGCCGGTCCTGGTACCGCGCTTGTGCGACGTCCACGTTGCTCCTGGCGCTGGTCACGTGCTCTGTCGTCCACGTCGCCGAGTCGTCGCGCGGCAAAGCCCGGCGGACCACGGCCATGCGGGATTCGACAAGCGACGGATCGAGGGACGTCCGTTCCCTGCGCAACGGGGCCATCTGCGTCTCCAGATCCCGGATGGCGTTCTCCGAGTTCTGCAGATCTGCCCGCGCCTTCAGGATGTCCTTCTCCAGGCGCTCCCGAAGCTGTCGGGTCTGGCGATGGGCATGCGCGCGAGCGGACAGCGCTTTGTGAAGATCATCCTCGCGGTCGGGATCGGGTACCGCCACTCCAAAGGGCTCCAGCCGCGGCGCCAGCCGGGCGATGGCATCCGCCACGGCGTGCCCGGCCGCCTGCACGGTTGATTCGGCGGCGACCACATCGGCTGCGAGATGGTCGAGGTTTGTCCGGTCCGCAGCAAGGCGTGCCCTTCGGGCCACGACGTCATCCTGCTTCGTCCGCACAAGCGATTCCTGGTCCCGCAACGAGTCCTCTGCCGCGCGAAGGTCTTTGAGCCGCAGTCGGATACCATCGGCGTGCCGGGCGGCATCGGCGCGGGCCGCCTCAAGATCCGCCCCCTCCTGCAGACCGGCACGATCCATGGCCGAGCGCCGTGATTCGTCCGCCGCAGCAATGGCTCTCCCGATTTCCTCAAACGCCGTCTGGGCAGCCTCGGCTTGCGAGGCAAGCACTGCAACCGTCTTGTCTCCGTCGGCCGCCGCCTTGGCGGCCCCGTGGTGGGCTGCGCGCGCCTTGACGCTCCGCGCCTTCGCCTGTTCCAGTTCGGCGGACGCCTCGGCCTGGCCTGCGGACGGATGCTCGCGAGAGCCGCACAAGGGGCAGGGGACACCTTCCCTCAGGGCAGAACGATGCACGGCAAGATTCGCGACAAGCAGGGCTTCCTCAAGCGCGGTCGACGCCGACTCGGCCTCGCGCAGAGCCGCGGCCAGGGCGGCTTCGGCCGTCTTCTTCGCCCCCTGCGCCTTGGCAAGTTCGTCTTCGATTTGCCGGCAACGGGCCGTCCGCATGGCGAGGGCTTCCGCGTTCCGCCGCCGGAGGTCCTCGGCGGCCAGCATCGCATCGATCTCCCGGAGGCGTGCCTCGGATGATTCGCGGTCAGCCTCCCACTCCGCGGTGGGTCTGCCCTCCAGGAGGCCGTTCAGACACTCGCGCCGCCGCGTTGTCTCCGCGACGAGCCCCGCGTGTTCGGCCTCCAAACCGGTCAACTGCGCCGCCGTCGCATCGACGGATGCCGTCAGCTTCTCGCACTCGATGACCCGCTGGCAGCGTCGCGTGCGAATCTCGGCTTCCGACCGGCGGAGTGCAATCAGGCCCTCCATCGCCCGTGCGATGTCCGGCAGTTCCCCGGCGAGCCCTTCATCCTGCGAGTGCGCGTCGATCCACGATTGCTGTTCGGTCAGCTCCTTTCGGAGTTTCTCCTCCTGCAGCTTTAAATCATCTCGGGTCCTCGTTCGGATCCCGATCAGTCGCTCGCCCGACTCCAACGCCGTCAGCAAGGCGTCGGTGTACTCCAGGGTGGCGGAATCAAGCGCAGCCCGGGCCTGCTCTCGATCCCGGTCCGCCTGCTCCGCGCATCGGTCGGACTCCTCCACCCGCAAGAGATCGGCGGCATAGGGGAGAGTTTCCGCGTGCCGCTGGAGCCTTGCCAGCTCGCTGGCCGCCGCCGCATGGTTCGCCCGCGCCTTCTCCAGTCGTGCATGAGCTGCGGCGTGGGCGCCCTTGGCGGTCTCCAGGCGCGCGGCCCGGTCGACCATCGCCTGAAGGATGGCAAGTTCGCCCGACAACCGCCCGTGTTCATCGCGGACCGAGGCTGCGTCGTTCTCCCGGGTCCTGCGTTCGTCCTCGCCCAGGAGTACGATGGAATCAAGGCCCTGCCGGGTAACCTCGATCTCGGCCTGCCTGCGCGCGTGCTCCTCGAAAGCGAGGGCTCCGAGCGCCGAGTAGATCTCCGTCCCCGTCAGGCTTTCCAGCAGGGCGGCCCGCTCGTCATCGCGGGCCTTGAGGAACCGTGCGAATTCGCCTTGGGCGAGAAGGACGGATCGGAGGAAGCGGTCGTAGTCCAGCCCGGTCAGCTTCTCGACGCATTCGTCGGCGGTCCGGACCTGGTCCGCCATCACCGTGCCGTTCGCGTCATACACATAACGGCGGGCCGCCTGGACGGCGCCGTCGGGCTTCTTGCGGGCGCGATGGAGGCTCCACGTCGCACGATGTCGCCCGGAGGGGATCTCGAACTCCACCTCGGCGCTGCATTCGCCGCAATGGCGGCTCATGACATTCTCCGGATTGGTCGCCGCACCGTAACGGGCGGCGCGCCCGTAGAGCGCCAGCGTGACGGCGTCGAGAAGCGTCGACTTGCCTGCGCCCGTGGGGCCCGTGATCGCGAAGAGCCCCGCATCGCGCAGGGGCGGCGACTCGAAATCGACGGTGAACGCGCCCCGCAGGGAGTTCAGATTGCAGCCCGAGATCTTCAGGATCTTCATGCCGGTCCTCCCCGGGCGGCGGCCGCGCCGGCCTCCCGATTTCGACTCTCGAGCAACTCCCGGAGTTCGAGGAAGGCGACGCGCAAGGCCTCGCGTTCAGTCTCCGGCAGCGCATCCTCCGGTTCCTGCTCCATGCGGTGATCGAAAACGCGGACCGGGTCGCCGAGAAGTGCCTCCGCCTCCCCGCCTTCCTGTCCATGGGCCAGTGCCGGCCCGGCAGCCAGTCCGGCGGACCGGGCAACCGCAACCTTGATGACCTGGCACGGCGCATCCTTCAAGGCATCGACCACCGCGGCGTACACGCCTTCGCCGGGCGGCGGATCGACGATCTCGACCTCGGCCCACGTCTTCAGGTCGCCGCCCGTCCAGTCCACTCCGGCCACCGTCTCCGCCAGCGCCGCATACGGGGATCGGATACGGACAAGCCGCCGGAACATGGGAACCGGAAGGGGTTCCTGGCAGGCAAGTGTGCCACCGGCGAAGTCAAGGAGGCGGACCTCCTTGCGGTCCTCCGACTCCCCGAAACCGAGCGGAATGGGAGATCCGGCATAGCGGATGTGGGAGTGGCCGGGAATCTCCTGCGGACGGTGCAGATGTCCGAGGGCGATGTAGCTGAAACCGGGCGGGAAGCCCGTGGCCGGAACGGCGCCAAGACCGCCGACATGGATCTCGCGCTCGCTGTCCGACACCATGCCGCCGTCCGCCATGAGATGGCCGGTGGCCATGGCTGCGACGCCAGGGCGGCATGCGGTGGCGATCGCATGGTTAGCCTCCGCATAGCGCTGCTGGAAACCGGTCCGGAGCGCCTGCGCGATCTCCTCGGGGGTCTGCCCGGCCTGGCCGGTCCGGAGATCGCGGTCCCGGAGGAAGGGGACCGCCGCAATCGCGAGGGCGGGTGCCCCGGCAGACGGCAACAGGATCACCGCGTCGGCGGGATCCGCCGGCCAGGCGCCGACCACGTGGCCCCGCAGCGCCCGCAGCACCTGGCGCGGGGCCTCCAGGTGCCCCGGCGAGTCGTGGTTGCCGGCGACGATGACAGCGGCGCACGGGGTTTCGCGGTAGAGGCGGCAGAGGAAGTCGAAGTAGAGAGTCGCCGCCGACTGCGGAGGATTGGCGGAATCGAACACATCGCCCGAAATCACGAGTGCGTCGACTTCGCGATCGCGAAGGGTGGCAAAGAGGAAATCGAGGAATCGGCGGTGTTCCTCGTCGCGCGGCTGGTCGCAGAGCATCTTGCCCAGGTGCCAGTCGGCCGTGTGCAGGACCCGGAAGGTCGCCTCCGGTTTCGTCGTCTCGCTCATGATCGCACTTCCCTGTATTCACCGGCGCTGCAATCGCGGCGCCTGTCCGGACCGTGTCAGCCTGCCTTGGATGCGGGACAAAGACTGTCCCCTCTTCAACGAAGGCTGCGTGTTTCCCTCCGTCGGAGCCGACCCTGGCGGTCTTCCGGTGTCACTTGCGAGGACGGCTCGTCACATAGCCCATGCGCTGGTGGCAGCACGGGCACGTGTACTGCTGGGCGATTCGCACTTCGATCACGAATCCGCAGAGGTAGCAACGGTACACATGAACGATTTCCATGATCATCCTCCCGCGTCGTACTTCTCCTGTCGGCCCATTCCCCGCCGCCCGGCGCGTGGACTCCTCGTGCGCGTCGCGTGCGGCTACGCCATTCGTTACCCGATCCGTGAATCATGCCGCCTCGCCGTGGCCTCCGCCGAAGCCCAGGACGCCCTCCGGTTCGTCGGTAGCACCGTCGGAATGGCCGTGGCGCGCGCTGCGAACCTGCTGGTCCAGGAGTTGCAGGGACGCCAACGCATCCTCGTCGGTGACATGGCGCCGCCCCTGGTTCAGGGCCTTCACGGCCGCCGTGGTCCGCAGTTCCTTGATATAGGCGACGGTCCAGCCCCGCGTCGCCACGACCAGCTTGTCCCGGACCGGGTCGCTGAGATCCGGCATCAACTCCCGAATGCAGGTCGCACGGACGGAGCGGTTGGGCACGGGGAACGTCCAGACCCGGTCGAAGCGGCTCGGACGATTCACCAAGGCCGGGTCGATGGTGCCGGGGTTGTTGGTCGTCGCAAGGACCAGGGTTCCGGACGCGGCGTCCAGACCGTCGAGTTGCGAGAGCAGGTTCGCCCGGGTGAGCCGGGTCTCCCGGGTCAGCGAGTCGAGCTCCTCCAGCAGGATCATCACGGGTTTCCCGCCGCGTCGGGGTGCAAAGAGGCGGCCGATGTCATTCACATCGGTGCCCGCGTTGATGCTGAGGCCCCGGCACGCGACGGCGTGGTTCAGGAAGCACCGGCGAACCAACCGTCTCACCATCAGGGTTTTCCCGGTGCCCGGGAGCCCCGCGAAAAGGAACCCCCGGCGGTGGGGGATCCCCAGTTCCTTGTAGACCTCGGCGCCCGTGAAGAACGCATCCACCTGTTCCATGATGTCAGCCTCCATGGACGGGGAGAGGTAGATCCGCTCGTTCTCCTCGGCGTTCAGTTCGATGTCGGCGCCGTTGACGATGTCAATGGTGACCTTCCGAGGCCCGTCCGCGGGCTTGTTCCTGATGAATGACAGGACGTCGTCGGCAAAACGCCGGAGCATCGGAAGGTCGCTCGTCGAAACGAGGTACTCCTTGCCGATCATGGAATCGGCGCGCATGTAGGAGAACATGTAGAAGGGTTCGCCCACCGGTCCGCGGATGAGCAAGGCGCCCACCCAGCCGATACCCTGCCGGGGCTTATCGGTGCTGCCGGTCCAGAAGTGGACGTCAGGATACGAGGTGGCCACCCGCTCCCAAGTCCACGGGCCGCAGACTCCAGAGGCGGTCGGCTCCTTGCCCAGCATCGCCCGGATCGCGTGCTCGGCGGGTTCCGGCCCCATGAGCCAGCAAGTCCACTGCTTCGCGGAAGGGATGTCGCGGGAGAGCAACTGCCGCGCCTCAAGCACCGTCAGTGCGTGAGTTGCCGGCAGGGCCGGCACCTTGATTTCCGGCATCGGGAAGAGTTCATCGAACATCATGGCGAACCTCTCCTTCTTCTGCGGCCAATCGCGTCGCGTGGCGACACACCCCACCTGTACGGGAAAGCTCCGAATGGAACCAAGCCTGCAACGTTGCGGCACTCGTCAGGAGTCCGGACTAGGCAGAATGCCGCACTAATACATAATCAGCAACGACTTACAGAACACTGATGCGTGGTAATCGAATCTAAGAACAGCACCTTGTACGATGGACAACCATTGATCGCATCCAATTCAACTGTGTATAAACGATAGTTAGTATTAGGGGCAAAAGCAAGCCAAAAGTGGGTAAAAGTGACGAGCCGGGGATCCTGTCCGACGGACATTAACGCAACCTGCGGGAAATCAACGGCATGAAGAGGATCCGTGCCATTGGGCCATCCCCGTGTGTCGCGGTGGCCTTCGCGGAATTGGCGCATGCGACCTCTTCTTGACCGCGGGACTCCCGGCGTGGCAACCTCACACGAAGCGAGAATGCACGGGCAGGGATTCGGCAGCATCGGTCGCCGGGTATGGGGGCGACTGCCGGGTTGTTCTGGATATGGGGATCGCGTGATTCGGCAGGAGTCTTGCGAGGGACGCGGGGATACAAGGGAGACGCCTATGAAGGAAGTCAAGGGCATCACGGTCGGGGACGAGCAGATCAACCAAGGCCCCGTGGAGGGCGGAGTCTTCACCGGATGCCGCCTGGTGTTCGGTGGCCCGTTGATCTGCCCGCCGACGGACCTCGTCCATTTCTCGGAGGTTCGATTTGTTGACTGCGATATCGATGTGGAGGTCGCCGCGTTGCAGGACTGGTTCCACCGATGCACGTTTGAGCGATGCCGCTTTCTAGGCCTGTGTCTGGGCAGGGTGGAGCAGCGCGCCGACGCGCCCGCCTGCGAGTTTGTGAACTGTGATTTCACCGGGGCTGAGATCCGGGTCCGCCTGGGAGGTGATGAGACGAAGTTCACGGGTTGCGCCGCGGAGTACATCTGGACTCTGGACGGCCTGCAGCTTCCCGCGGGGGTGTCCGGATTGGCGGTCCAGGCCGAACGGCAGATGAACGGCATTATGGAGGAGATCGTGTCGAGCGCTTGCTCGGGTTTCGACCGTGCGGAGCTTGTGACGGAAGCCGCCCTCCATGCAGCATATGATCGGGTGATGGACCGCTATCCGCTCCGTGAAGGCGATGCCTACCCCGATGATCTGTATCCTTCACTCAACCCCCCGATGGGTTGGGAGACTTTGATCGCCGACTACTTCACGCGACTCGCCGGGAACGAGCCCGATTGACCCCTCCCCGCTTAGGCATGGTGGCGCGTGTGCGCAACCGGCTCGCCACGGTTTCCGCCGTGGAGGAGTTCGGAGGGGGAGCGGAGGGCGTGCTCCACCTGGTGCGGCTCGACTATTGCGATGGCGACGGCGTCCGCCAGGAGTCCGTTCTCTGGCAACGCGAACCAGACGCCGAACTCTTCGAACCGGGCCGGCTGCCCGACCCGGCGGCGTCCGACCCCATGCCGGCCGCCCAGTACGATGCCCTCGTCCGGTCGGCCCGATGGCAGGCCATGTTTCCCTATGTCGATCCCGGCGGGGAGGCAAGACCGCTCGCCCGGCAGCCGCTGGTGGCCCCGCTGCACGCCGCCGTGCAGACGGAGGACTGCCAGATGATCCCGCTGCTGAAGGCCGCCCGCATGCCCCGGGTGTCCCTCCTGCTGGCGGATGACGTTGGCCTGGGGAAGACCATCGAAGCCGGCCTGATCCTCAAGGAACTCATCCTGCGCCGCCGCATTCAGCGTGTGCTCATCCTCTGGCGGGTGGATGCAGAGAAGGATCCGGAGTTGCGGCACACGGTTCTTTCGCTGGAGGCGTACCGCGACCTGCAGGAGGAGGGATTGGAGGCGTTCATGGCGCAGAACGACGGGGAGGGGTCAATGCTGCCCGAGACGTTGTGGCTGGCCGACTACGGTCTGGGCCGCGACGCCCGCGCGCAGTCCGCGGAGCCCGTTGCCCCCCGCCTCGGCCCGCGTTTCCATCCGTGGCAGCTTGAAGGCACGGTCGAGGAGAGCTGGGAGGAATGCCGCCGCTACGCCGCCAACCTCGGTAGCATCTTCACCCTCAGGGCTCCGGCGCCCGAGTCCAATCCGCATTTCGCCGTCCACGAATCCGCTGCGGCCCACGGCACCCCGTCCGCCCCGGTCCAGTTGGATCTGCTCGGCATAGCAACGAAGCCTGATGAACCCCTGCGAAGGCAGGCATGGCAGCAGGAGCATGCAGGGACCAGGCCAAGCCTGCAGTCGAGGAACCGCCTGGGCTGTCGTGCCACCCGGCAGATTGTCATGCTTCGAGTCCGCGGACGGCAGTTGTGTTCGAAAGGCAGACAAAAGGAAGGGAACAGCGATGATGAAGACATATACGCCTTCGACGTCTCCAGTCTGGGAGACGGTTTATGACGGTTGGGACGGAAGAACGGTTCGGCTGAAGGTGGTCGGGGGCTGGCTCATTCGGCATGAAAGGACCTTCGATCTCTATCCAAAAGCGAACGAAGAGAAGAATGAGACGATCCTTCCCAGTCCGGGCATCGGTCGTACTGGCACACTGAGTATGGTCTTCGTACCGGACGCCCGTCACCAATGGGACTGGATGTCGCGGCAGTGGGAAGGCGGGCGAACGCATGCCCTGTCCAAAGACGGAGGGCGTGCCCAAGAGTCCAGAATCTCGGCGTTGCCGAATTCGTCTGAGTTGCGCAATCCATACCGTCGGGGTGGTGCGTACGCTTTGATCTTCGATCGTCTGATGCAGTCCCCGCCCCCAACCCGCGACGAGTTGGTGCAATGGGTCATGGACAAACTCGGAAAGAACCGTCAGCGCGCCGGCTTTGATGTTCATGTCGTTCTCTCTCCCGTGCGGGACGCGACCCGCTTGCCGCCCAAGGGTAAAGATGTCCGCGGCAACCGGAGTGCGCGCGGGCACGTGTACTATGTCGAAAAGGCCGCTGAGGGCAGACTGAGCGTACGGCCGCGCGTGCCGCCGATGGCGCCGCTGAAGGCTTGAAGCGGCACCGAAGCAGGCGTTGAATTCTCGGCGTACACGAATCCGTACGACGATGCGTGGCTCGCGGATCCCGGGCTGCGAGCGCTGGGTACCGAAGAAGCGTACGCGGTGGCGTTCGAGTACTGGGAGCGAACGGCGCGTCCGCTGGAACGGATCAAGAAGTGGCAAGGGGACCGGGAGGGCGAGGGAGAACCATTCCGTCCCGCGCTGCCCCGATGCGGACAATGAGGGGCGCCGGAGCTTGGATTCCGACGCGGGGACGCTACCGACTCGCCACCGTGAGATTCCGTATCTCGATCCGGTCTTCGATGAAGCCGCGCTGACGCAGGATCCGCTTCTGGCGTTCGTCGCGGCAGGTGAGACGTTTTGCAGTCTTGAGATTGAGGGAGGGCACGACCACCTGGTCGACCTCAGTGAACAGGACCTTGCCAAGCCATGTATCCAGATCGCGGGTTCGCTGCCAGTGGCGAAGGGCCTCGCCGTAGGTGTCGCCTGCGGGAAGGTCGCCGATCTCATCCATCGCGTCGCCATCCACGCTGTGGTTCAGGGAGGCGACAAGCCGCCGGTCGAGAGTCGGCTTGGGGAAGGGGACGGCAGGGTCGGCGATGGCGGCTGCGAGTCGGGTCTTCGTGTCTGCGTCCTCCGTGGAGGCCGGATTCAGAAGGCCGTTCAGAATGAAGGTTTCCCAGATGTCGAACGAGACCGGGAACCCCCGGACATGCTCGAAACCGAGAAGGATTCCATCCCGGGTGCGCTTCAATTCCGTGCGCCATCCGGCTGTGCGGTCGGAGCCGCGGCCGAGGGAACCCTTGAGCCCCTGCGGGCGACGTACGCCGGTGATATGGGAATGGCTGCGCGAGAGCCAGATCTGGGGGCAGAATCCGCAGTAGTATTCCAGCCAGCGATAGGCGACGAGGAAGTCCGTTGCGGGATTGCAGGGGTGGACCTTGTCATGGAGAACGTACAGGAGCGGGCGGTAATGGTAGTACATGATCCTGATCCTGCGTCGGCGGATGGCGCCTTCGCGTCATCATGGCCATGGGGCGAATGATGGCGATCGGCGGGATAGGGAGTCAATCGTCGGGGTGGGGGACAGTATCTGTCCCTGCGTCCGACTATGGTGGTCGCGTGGCGCTTGGAAAGCGTGCGCGTGTCGCGCGATTGTGACCCGGGAGCCTGATGGAGAGGGAATTCATGAATCCGCCGCAGCGTGAAGGTGTTGCAGACGGTGACGCACGGGGTACGGGATGCGGATCAGGGTCGCCGGCCGCGGCCCGCTTCCGGCGACGGTCGAAACCGGAGGGTGCGGGGACCGAGCAGGACCCTCACCGGATGCCGGAATTGGGCCGGGGCAGGGTCGGCCGCGTGCTGGTGCTTGTCGATGATCCGCGCGTCGAGGAGATCGTGGAGTCCTGGGCCGCCTCCCATGACTGCGAGGTCTGGTGGAGCGGCCCCGAGGACTGGGATCATCTGATCTGCATCCACTACTTCGCCTGTGTCATCGATCGTTCGGTGGCCGGCCGCACGATGTGGGATGAGTGGGTGGACTTCATTCGAAACGTCAATACGCGGAAACCGGGCCTTGAGGATGCCGAAGCCGCGGGCGGGGATGAAGTGGCCCAGCCGGAGGTTGCTGACGATGCGGAGAGCGGGGAGGCTGGCGGGGACGCGGAGGAAGCGGACTACACGCGCGATCGGTCCGTCTGCATCCTGGTGGACGCCGTGGAGGACTGGCCGCTGCCCCGTCTGGACTGCGTTCTCCACGTTGCACCCCAAGTGCCGGAGTTGAAGCGACTGATTGAGGGCACGCTGGACGTTGCCTTGGAGCGCGAGAAGAAGCGACTCCAACAGGACGACGCGCTTCGTTGCTTCAGGAGACTGTGGAAACAGGAGGCCGACTGACGTCGTTCCCGTCGGGTGGCAGCGGGCCTGTCAACGCTGCTGTGGATGGAGCCGGCACCCGTTTCCCGGAGGGCTGCACCTGACCGGGCGCGATGAGCCTGCGGCCCATCGCCTCGATTTCCTCCTCTATTCGATCCTCGGCACCTTGCGATCGCGGGGTGACTGCACTGTGCCCACCCTAGCAAGGGGGGCAGGCCGTGTCACTCCAGCTTTGTTGCTTGGTGTTCAGCAACTTCCGGAAAGTGGTAGGCCATGAGCGCCAGTCATACCCGATTTTGGGCTCGCTTTCTGTATTGCAAGATGCTATTCTGCAGGCGTTCACGAATGGAACAGGGGGCGATCAAAGCGCACGGATCTAAGGAGATACGAATGAAGAAATCCGCGATGGCGAGGATTGTTGAGTTCGACCTCATGGTCCGCCTGGGCCGATATCCAAGCCGCATGAACTTCAGCGTAGACTACGGCGTTACGGAACGAACTGTTGCACGGGATATCGAGTATCTTCGCGATCGGTTACAAGCTCCACTGGA
>VGYL01000040.1 GCA_016872975.1 Planctomycetota bacterium | reverse complement strand
CTTCCGCAACCTCCGGATCATCGAGCTGCCCCCCGGCATCACGACGCCGGAGCAGAGCGCGCCGGTGGTGACAGAGAACTCACAACCAACTACCATGGCAAGCGCCAAGTAATGTAGGGTGGGGCTTGCCCCACCGATTCCGTCGAAGGGTGGCGGTGTCAAGCGGAGCTGGTTTGTAGTGACGCCGTCAGGCGTTATCTTCTTATGCTCTTACGAGCACACTACCAACCAAGAGTCGAACAGAACAGAGGCGATCCTATGAGAAGAAGTGCAGCGGGAGTACACAGAACGACGCGACGCAGCCTGTTGGCTGGTGCCGCGGGAGCGGCGGGTCTGTTCACCATGTCTTGGCTGAATCGCGCCGGTGCACAAACGCAGAGGCTCTCAGAATCCGAGCAGAGGCAGAAGATCGAGGCGGCGCTGCCCGCCAAGGCGTTCGTCACGCCGCGCAAGCCACGCCGGCTGCTGATCTTCGATCTCAACGTCAACTACGGCGGCCACGCCTCTATCGTCACGGCGAATATGGCCTTTACGATGATGGGCGCCAAGACCGGCGCCTTCGAGACCGAGATCAGCAAAGACCCGGCGGTGTTCAAACCGGAAAGTCTCAAGCGCTTCGACGCGGTCTTCTTCAACAACACCGTGGGCAACCTCTTCGAGGACTCCGCCTTGCGGCAGAGCCTCATCGAGTTCGTCTACGCCGGCGGCGGCCTGATGGGCGTCCACGGGACCTCGGTCGCCTTCACCAAGTGGCCCGGCGCGATCGAGGACTGGCCCGAGTTCGGCATCATGCTCGGCGCCCGCGGCGCCAATCACAAGGCGAACACCGAGCACGTCTTCATCAAGCGCGACGATCCCGACCATCCCCTCGTTCAGCCCTTCGGCGGCGACTTCGACTATCGTGACGAGTTCTTCCGCGTCCACGAGCCCTACTCGCGCGACCGTGTCCGCGTGCTCCTGAGCATCGACACCGCCAGGACCGACATGACGCAGCAACCGTCCTACGGCAAGGTCGTCCGGGCCGACAATGATTACGCCCTGGCCTGGGTCCGCCAGTACGGCCGCGGCCGCATCTTCTACTGCACCATCGGCCACCACCCCGCCGTCTTCTGGGACCCCAAAATGCTCCAGTTCTACCTGGCCGCCACGCAATTCGCCCTCGGCGATCTGGATGCCCCGACAACGCCCAGCGCCAAGCTGACCCCGGCTGTCCAAGCCCAGGAGAAGCTCGGTTGGCACTTGGCGCTGGTACCTTCCGAGCAGCCACTGACGCTCTTCGAAACAATCGACAAGGCCGCGGAACTCGGCCTGTTATACGTCGGAAGCTCCAACCGCCAGAAGGTCAGCCGCGACATCCCGAGGGATTTCGACGACCAACTCAGCAACGATCAGATGAGACAAATTCGATTGAAGCTCGACGCCGCCGGCGTTCGCCTGTTGACGTATCGCGTCGATGGCAGGCCATCCGATAGGGCTGTCGAATTCGCCAGGAGAATGGGTGTCGAAGCGGTCCCCGTTCAGATGGGAAGTCGCGCCGCGGAAGTCGGGCCGACAACCGTGGCGTTGGACGAACCGGCACGCGCTCAGAGACTCGGCACGGTTCTGCGCGACACCTACAAAGCCGGCCGCGGGGCGGTCGTGTTCACTTTGGCGTTCGGAAGTGACAAGACCGGTCTGACGAGCCGGCTGGCGCAAGCTATCCA
The DNA here is from genome assembly GCA_016872975.1 of Planctomycetota bacterium. Classification (GTDB taxonomy): domain Bacteria; phylum Planctomycetota; class Phycisphaerae; order Sedimentisphaerales; family Anaerobacaceae; genus PLanc-01. The sequence goes on along the minus strand of VGYL01000040.1, from coordinate 15,640 downwards.
GGCTTTCAACGAAGCTACCGTGCCAATGGCCCAGGGAGACAAATCGTGACATACAGCAAGGATTCTCAGAAGATCACACGGCGGGAACTCCTGCATCACGCGGGCCGCTTCTCGGCACTGGCTTCGGTTCCGTGGATTGTGCCGGCTTCGGTGGGAAGCGGCACGACAGGCACCCCGCCGAGCGAGCGGATTACGGTCGGTCTGATTGGGCATGGAGTGATGGGGCGCGGGCATCTGCGGCGGCTGGCGGGCGACCGGGAGGTCCAGGTGCTGGCGGTCTGCGATGTGGATCGCGGGCGGTGTGAAGAAGGCAAACAGCATGTCGAAGAGACCTATGCCGCCCGCTCTCCCGGCGGCGACTACAAGGGCTGCGCTGCGTATAATGACTACCGTGACCTGCTGGCCCGGTCGGATATCGACGCGGTGGTGATCGTCACGCCGGACCATTGGCATGCGCTGCAGAGCATTCACGCGGTGGAGGCGGGCAAGGATGTCTATTGCGAGAAGCCCATCTCGCTGACGATCCAGGAGGGCCGCCGGCTGGTGGAAACCGTGCGGCGGTACGGCCGCATTTTTCAGACTGGGACGCAGTACCGTTCTATTTCCACGATTCGCAGGGTCTGCGAGTTTGTGCGGAATGGTGGGCTGGGCAAGGTCAAATCGGTATTCACCCTTTGGGGCAAATTGGGCCGGCACCTGGGCGTCGATTCGTACGCGCCGCTGCCTTTCGCCTTGCCCGCCGAGCCGGTGCCCGAGGGGTTGGACTGGGACCTGTGGGTGGGTCCGGCCCCCTGGCAGCCGTACAACAACGCCTACCACCGGAACCCCAGTCCCGGCGTGGTCCCCTGGGCCTTTCACGAGGACTTCGGCGCAGCGGCCGTCACGTGGTACCACTCCCACGCGGCGGACGTGATTCAGTATGCCCTGGGCGTGGAGAACAGCGGGCCGGTGGAGTTTCTCCATCCCGGCGACGGCCCTTATCCGACACTCACCTGCCGCTACGCCAACGGGACGCTCCTGCACCTGGTGGACAGTTGGGAGATGGTCAAGAACCTGTACCAGGCCGTACCGGTAAATGCGCGGTTGGCCGGCAATTTCGGCGGCCTCTTCGTCGGCGAGCGCGGCTGGCTCACGTCAATGACCACCGGCGGCCCCATCGAGGGCGGCCCCGAGGAGCTGTTCGCGGAAATGAAGCTGCCCACCCGCGAGGTCAACGTCGGGGACAACAACCATCATGCCAACTGGTTCGAGGGCATCCGTACCCGCCGGCCGACAAGCTGCGGCGAGGAGATAGGCCACCGCGGGGCTTCGCTGGGGCACCTGACCATCCTCGCCTACAAGCTGCAACGATCCCTCAAGTGGGACCCCGTAAAGGGAGAATTCCCCGGCGACGAATCCGCCAATCGCCTCCTGGGCCGCGCCATGCGCAGCCCGTGGCATCTGTAACTTCATGGAATGATGGAATAATGGAAGGTTGGAATGTTGGGGAAAGGTGTGCGTTGCGTATACCCATCCTTCCCTCCTTCCATTATTCCAATATTCCAGAGGTACGGTGCGTACCACGCACCATTCCATTGATTGTGGAGGACACAGTAATGCACGTTCGAGGTTTTCTGCTCACTGCAACGTTGGCCCTTCTGGCGCTGACAGTCTCGGCCCAGGCCCAGGCGGGCAAGGTCGAAGCGAAGATCGAGAAGAACCAGGTCGTCGTCACGGTGGGCGGGCAACTGTTCACCTGCTACAAGTTCGACGCCTCCCAGAAGTACCCCTACTTCTGGCCGGTCAACGGTCCCGCCTCGGGCAAGTCCATCACCACCGAAACCTCGGAGCCTTATCCGCACCACCACTCGCTGTTCTTCGGCTGCGACCGGGTCAACGGCGGCAATTACTGGCAGGACACCAACGCGCGGGGTCAGATCATCTCCCAGGGCCCCAAGATCGTCGCGGCATCGGGCAGCAAGGTTGTCTTCACCGATGAGGGGCTCTGGAAGCAGCCCGGCAAAGAGCCCATCATTCGCGACCAGAGGCAGATCGTCATCACCGCTCCCAGCGACAGCCTGCGGCTCATCGATTTCCGGATCACGATGGAGCCCCTGACGGCCATTCAGATCCTCAAGACAAACCACTCGCTGTTCTCGGCGCGGGTCGTACTGGAGCTGGGCGTCGCCAAGGGGGGAACGCTGGTCAACGCCGAGGGCCAGACCGGCGAGAAAGGCACCTTCGGCGTCGCCTCGCCGTGGTGCGATTACTACGGCACACGCGATGGGATCACCGAGGGCCTGGCGATTCTACAGAGCCCGGCCAATCGCTGGTACCCGGTCAAATGGTTCACCAGGGATTACGGCTTCTTCTCCCCGACGCCCATGTACTGGCTCGAAGGCGACCAATTGGACCTGCCCCAAGGCGAGAAGCTGACGCTGAGCTACCGGGTGGTCGTCCACAGCGGTGACACGCAGAAAGCCGGGATTCCCGCCCTCTTCGAGGCCTACCGGCAAATGGAAGGACAAAAACCATGATGAACCGACGCCGTTTTCTCCAGTGGAGCACCGCTGTCACTCTGCCGACGATCGTGCCCTCCTCCGCGCTGGGTCACTCGAGCAGCGTTGCCCCGAGCGATCGTATCGCGATGGGGTTCATCGGCCTGGGGACGCAGGGAACCAGTCTGATGCGGGCGTTCCTGGGTCACAAGGACGTCCAGGTCGTCGCGGTCTGCGACGTCCTCGAAAGCCAGCGGCAGGAGGCGAAAGACCTGGTGGACCAGCGCTACGGCAACGCCGACTGCCTCACGTACAACGACTTTCGCGCGGTCTGCGGGCGCAAGGACATCGACGCCGTCTGCATCGCCACGCCGGACCATTGGCACGTGCTCGTCTCGCTGGAGGCCGCCCGCAACGGCAAGGACATGTACACCGAGAAGGCCCTGGGCCTGGCGGTCGCCTGGGACAAAGCCCTCCAGGTGGCCTGTCGCCGGTACGGCACGGTCTTTCAGTGGGGCACCCAGCAGCGTTCCGACCGCAACTTCCGCTTCGCCTGCGAGCTGGTCCGCAACGGCCGGATCGGCAAGCTGCAGACGATCCTCGTCGGCGTGCCGCACGACTTCCCGGTCCCGAACCAGCCCACGCAGCCGGTGCCGCCGGGCCTGGATTACGACCTGTGGCTCGGGCCCGCTCCCTGGGCGCCCTACACGTACCAGCGCTGCCGGCCCTGGACCAAGGAGGAGAGCTACTCCAACTGGTACCACATCTCCGACTATTGCCTGGGCGGTATCGGCGGCTACTGGGGCGTCCACCACGTGGACATCGCCCAATGGGGCCACGGAACGGATGACAGCGGACCGGTCGAGATCGAAGGGACGGCGGTCTTTCCCAAAGACGGCCTGGCCGACTGCGCGATCAGTTGGAAGGTCACCCACAAGTACGCCGACGGCGTGACGATGGTCTACATGGACAACAAACAGCACAAACAGGGTGTGACCTTCCAGGGGTCGGAGGGCTGGGTCCACGTCAGCCGGCAAGGGATCTGGGCCGAGCCGGAATCCCTTTTGAAAGCTGTCATCGGTCCGGACGAGGTCCACTTGATCGAGAGCACGGGCCACCAGCGGAACTTCCTCGATGCGGTCAAGACGAGGGGTCCGACGATCTGCCCCATCGACGTGGCGGTCCGCACCGACACGATCTGCCATCTGACCGATATCTGCACCCGTCTGGGCCGCAAGCTCCACTGGGACCCGCAGAAAGAAGATTTCGTGAACGATCCCGAAGCCGGCCGGATGCTGTCGCGCTCCATGCGCAGCCCCTGGCAAACGTAGCATGGGCGTCTCGCCCATGGGTATCACGGGCGTCCCGCCCGTGCGTAGCATGGGCGTCTCGCCCATGGGTATCACGGGCGTCCCGCCCGTGCGTAGCATGGGCGTCTCGCCCATGGGTATCACGGGCGTCCCGCCCGTGCGTAGCATGGGCGTCCCGCCCATGAATCATCGGCAGGATGCCGATGCCACAGAGTCGGGCAAGATGCCCAGGCGACGAGGAGAACCGCTATGAGATCGATACCTGTCATTCTGATCCTGCTTCTCTGTCAGGAAGCCATGGCCGTCACCGGCGCGTTGCACGTGGGCTGGGCCACCGTCGATATCACCCCGGACAAGCCTGTCGCCCTGATCGGCCAGTTGCACAAGCGGATCTCCCAGAAGGTCCGCGATCCCCTGACGGCCACCGCCCTGGCCCTCGAAACCCACGGCGCGGACGGCCAACGCGAGCAGGCGATCCTGATCTCGTGCGACGTGTTGTACATCCGCAAAACGGTCCAGGACCGGGTCCGCCAGGTCATCCGGACCCGGCTGCCCGACTTCGACGGCGACAAGCTGCTCCTGAACGCCACGCACACCCACACGGGACCCGGCTTTGCGGATGAGGATTTCGGAACGCTGTATGACGTCAGCAACGATGCCGGCGTCATGAAGGCGTCGGAATACGCGGATCTGTTTGTGGACCGGGTGGCGCGGGTCGCCGTGGACGCCTGGCAAAGACGCCAGCCCGGCGGCATGAGCTGGGCGCTGGGCCATGCTGTGGTCGGGCTCAATCGCCGGGCGCATTACTTCAACGGCTCCACCATCATGTACGGCAAGACCAACCGGCCGGACTTCGCCAATATCGAAGGGTACGAGGACCATGGCGTCGAGATGCTCTTCTTCTGGGACCCGGACAAGGTCGCGAGCGGCATCGTCGTCAATCTTGCCTGTCCCGCCCAGGAAACCGAGGGCCTGAACGAGATCTCCGCCGACTTCTGGCATGACGTGCGGTTGGAGATCCGGCGCCGGCTCTCGCGGGATATCTTCATCCTGCCGCAGTGTGCCGCCGCGGGCGATCTGTCGCCCCATTTTCTCTTTCGGTCGCGGGCCGAGGAAATCATGCGGCAGCGGCGCGGCCTGTCCAGCCGCCAGGAAATCGCCCGGCGGATCGTCGATGCGGTCGAGAGCGTCTTGCCCCTGGCCCAGCAGGATGTCCAGACGTGGACCATCCTGAGGCACACGGCGGCGACGATCCATCTGCCCCCGGCGCCGACGGCAGTACAGCCCTTCTACACGACGGACCCGATCGCCCCCATCGAGTTCCACGTCCTCCGGCTCGGGGACATCGCCATCGCCACCAACCCCTTCGAGCTCTATCTCGACTACGGCATCCGGATCAAGGCGCGAAGTCCGGCCGCTCTGACCTTCCTGGTCCAGTTGTCCTGCCAGCACTGCGGCTATCTGCCGACCCAGAAGGGTGTGGCCGGAGGCGGATACAGCGCCGACAAATATGTTGTCGGCCCCACGGGCGGACAGGTTCTCGTAGAGGAGACCGTGCGGCAGCTTGAGGCGCTGTGGAAATGAGCCCCAAGACTCCCGCAGGGAGAAATCCCAAATTCCAAGCACCAAATTCCAAACAAATCGCAAATCCAAAATCCCAATGACCCAAACGGCTCCCTGGCCGGGGAAAAGGGGACATTCTACTTTTCCTTCCTGGAAGGAGAAAAGCAGAATGTCCCCTTTTCCTTTGCCTGCTTGTCCTTGCGAGCGAAGCGAAGTAGTCTCTCATGCCACGAATCCAGATTGCTTCGTCGCTGCGCTCCTCGCAATGACATTGCCAAACCCATTCCGCAACGTTGCACTGGGCCGGCGGTTGCGGGGAAAAAGGGTTGCAGGCGACGGCTCCAGCGGCGAAACTATGATGTCGCCCCACGGACGGGCAGGGCCTTGTGGAGGCAACCGGCACGCACCGCGGTGCGTTGGGAAACTGAAGCAACCAGGAGTACGGGAGAACAGATCATGTCGCAGCGAAACACCACAATCCTGTGTATCACGTCGATTCTGCTTCTGATCGTATCGAGCACCTTCGCGGGAGACTGGCCGACGTACCGGCACGATGCGGCCCGCAGCGGGTGCTCCGACGAATCGCTGGCGATGCCGCTGGTGCTGCGCTGGTCGTATACGTCGGCCCATGAACCGAAGCCGGGCTGGCCGCATCCGGGGACGCGTCCCCGCGAAGGCTTCTACCTGAACAACCGGGTGGATTTCGATGACGCCTTCCAGGTCGTGAGCGCCGGGGACCGGCTGTACTTCGGCTCTTCGATCGACGACAAGGTCTATGCGTTGTCGGCCGCGACGGGCGAAGAGGCCTGGTCCTTCTGCACCGGCGGCCCGGTCCGCCTGGCGCCAACCGTCTGGCAGGGGCGACTCTTCTTCGGCTCGGATGACGGCTTCGTCTACTGTCTCAAGGCCGACAGCGGCGAACTCGTGTGGAAACTGCGCGGCGGGCCGGCCGATGAGCGGCTCCTGGGCCATGGGCGGATGATCTCGCGCTGGCCGATCCGCACGGGCGTGCTGGTCGATGACGGCCTCGCCTATTTCGGGGCGGGGCTGTTCCCGCATGAGAACGTCTACCTCGTGGCGGTCCGCGCCGAGGACGGCCAGGTCGTCTGGCGGAATGACGCGATCAGTGAAGCCGACGCGTACCAGAATGAATTCACGCCGCAGGGGTACATGCTGGCGACGGCAACACGCTTGTTCGTGCCCTCGGGGCGGGCCCTGCCGATCGCCTTCGAGAAATCCACCGGGCAGCTCGCGTTCAGCCGCAAGTACGGCTGGCGCGGCGAGGAATCCGGCGGCAACATCGGCGGGACCTACGCCCTGCTGGTGGACAACCAGGTTTATACCGGCAGCGAAGAGCATATGATCGCACTCGACCAGGAGACCGGCCGGACCGGCTTTGCCTGGTTTCCGGGCCGGCGTTTGACCGTCGCGGGCAACCTGTCCTACCTGGCGACCGGCAAAGAGATCCTCGCCATGGACCGCACGGCCTACGCCGAGGCGAGCCGGCGGCGCAATGCGCAGCAGTTCCGGATCAAGTCGCTGCGAACCCAGTTGAACTCGGCGAAGGACGAGGCCCGCGTCAAGGTCCAGCAGGACCTCGACCGCGCCACCCAGGAGCTGGCGCAGCACAACAAGGAGAAGGTCGAGCCCACGGTGAAATGGCGCGTGGCGTGTCCGCACGAGGCGGAGTTGATCGTGTGCGAGAACCTGGTGCTCGCCGGCGGGCAGAATGAGGTCTGCGCGTTCCGGCGGGACACGGGCGAGTGTGTCTGGAAAGCACCGGTCGAGGGCAAGGCCCGCAGCCTGGCCGTGGCGAACGGGCGGCTCCACGTGAGCACCGACAAGGGCTGGATCTACGGTTTCGCCCCGAGCCGGGCCCGGGAGGGCCGAAGCCGTGTCGTCCGACACAGCAAGCCCCCGGTCGGCGATCCGTATCCGCAGGATGCGCTGACGACGATCTACCGGGCGGCCGCGGAAGCAATCGTCATGGAAAGCGGTGCGACGAAAGGTTACTGCCTGGTTCTCGGGGCCGAACGTGGCCGTCTGGCGTTCGAGTTGGCCCGGCGAACGGACTTGCACATCATCGGGATCGAGCCCGACCCGGCCAAGGTCAAGGCCGCCCGCGCGGCACTGGAGACTGCGGGCTTGTACGGTGCTCGGGTCGTCATCGATCAGGGCGAGATCCCTTGCGTCGAAGGCAATCTGCCTTCGGAACGCGGTCGGGACGCCCGCGACACGGCCGCCCTGCCGTACTCGAACTACTTCGCCAACCTGATCGTCTCGGACAGTCTGATCCTGACGGGCAAGGTCCCGGGAGATCCCGCACAACTGGTCCGGCACTTGAAACCCTGCGGCGGGGTGATCTGCCTCGGGATGCCGGCCGCCCGGCTGGGCAAGAAGGATACGGTCGCCGTCGCCGATCTCACCGGCTGGCTCGATGACTTGCGGCTGGGGCGCAGCCGTGTCAGTGAGACGAACGGACGCTGGGCCAGTCTCAAGCGCGGTCCCCTGCCCGGCGCCGGCCAGTGGACCCATCAGTACGCCACGCCCGGCAACACCGCGTGCAGCAACGACCGGCTCCTGGGTGGGCCGCTCGGCCTGTTGTGGTTCGGCGAGCCGGGGCCGGAGCCGATGGTCAACCGCCACGATGCCGCCGCCGCCCCGCTGGCGGTCAACGGCAAGCTGTTCGTCCAGGGCGAAAACGTCGTCATGGCTTACGACTCCTATAACGGCGTGCAGCTCTGGCGGCGGGACATCCCCGGCGCCATGCGGACGCGGCTGAAGCGCAGCGAATGCGGCAACCTGGCGGCCTCGGAGGACAGTTTCTTTGTCGCCCTGGCGGACCGGTGCCTGCGGCTCGACGCCGAGACCGGCAAGACGGTCGCCACCTATCCCCTGCCCAACACGGGCGACGCGGCGGTCCAGTGGGGTTTCCTCGCGTACGTGGACGGGATTCTCTACGGTAGTGCGATGGCCCAAATAGGGGTATCCAACCGGGTCTTCGCCATCGACACCCGCGGCGGCGCGCTGCTCTGGCAGTACGAAGGAAAGAACATCGGCAACCTGACCCTGGCCTTGGGCGATGGGTGGGTGTTCTTCGTGGACAGCTCGCTCACGCCCCAGCAGCGCGACCGCCTGCTGCAACAGGACAAGTCGCGCCTCGCCGGTCTCCAAGGCGAAGAAGCCAGGCAGGCGGAAGCGGCCCTGAAGAAGCTCGATGCCCGCCTGGCCGTCGCTCTCGATGCGCGGACCGGCGGCAAGCTCTGGGAGAGGCCGGTCGATGTCACCGATTGCAGCAACATCGGCATCGGCGGCGGCGCGTTGACGGCCATCTATCACAACGGCGTCGTGGTCCTGTGCGGGGCCAACGCCAACGGCCACTACTGGAAGCAGTTCCTCGCCGGGCAGTTCTCCCAGCGGCGGCTGGTGGCCCTGTCCGCCCGGACGGGCGAAACGCTCTGGGCCCACGACGCCAATTATCGCCATCGTCCCGTCGTCATCGGGGACATGGTCCTGGCGGAGCCCTGGGGCTTCGACCTCAAAACCGGCCAACAAAGGACCCGGCCCAACCCGCTCAGCGGGGTCGAGGCCCCCTGGCAGTTCCTGCGGCCGGGACACCACTGCGGCGCGATCTCCGCCTGCCCGCAGATGCTGCTGATGCGGTCCGGTTTCACCGCCTACTACGACCTCCAGGACGACAGCGGCATCCGGCACTTCGCGGGCTACCGGGACGGCTGCTGGATCAACGCGATTCCCGCCGACGGGCTGGCCCTCGTGCCGGAGGCCAGTGTCGGCTGCATCTGCCTGTATCCAATCATGTGCTCGGTGGCCCTGGAACCCCGCCCGGGCCATTATCGCTGGGGCATCTACAGCGCCAAGGGCGCCAACACCCCGGTGCAGCAGTTGGCCGTCAATCTCGGCGCCGCCGGCGACCTGCGCGCCCCGCAGGGCGCCCTGTGGCTCGGCTATCCGCGCCCCAACCTGCCGTCCGACCGGGCAGCCATGGGCTTTGCGCTCGATCTGAAGGTGGAGTTCTTCCCCGGCGGCACGTACGTCCGTGCCGCAGCGCGGAAATCCGAAGCTCGAAGCACGAAACTCGAAACAAATTCGAATGACCAAAATCCAAAATTCGAAACGGAGCCACCGCCCAGCGCCAGTGTTTCGGTCCTTGGCGCTTTGGATTTGGGGTTTGTTTCGGATTTCGAGATTCGTGCTTCGGATTTATCCTCTCTTGTCGGGTCCTCCTACGCCCAGGGCATGAAACGCTGTGTTCTGCCTCTGCGCGGTGAGGCGGACGGACCGGGCGAATACACTATCCGTCTCTACTTCCCCTTGGCCGGGAGCACCGCGACGAACAAAGCCCCTTTCGACATCAAGCTCCAGGGGACCGTCGTGGCCAGGGCGTTCGATCCATCACAGTCGGCGGGCACTCCGTTGGAGTTCCCCGGCATTCGTGTGGACCGTCATCTGGAAATCGAGTTCGTCCGTGGAAATGATGGAACCGCCCCCGGGTTGAGCGGCTTCGAAGTGCTCGGCACCGGTCCGGCGCCCCGGGCTGGGAAGGTCGCTCAGCAGACACGGTAGATCGGGTCAGGCTCGACGGGGCACCCCACGATTCCGACGATACTCCGGCTTGGGTGACGAACCGCGCCACCCGCGGTGCCGTCCTGTGCTGCGCCGTAGAAGCAGGCAATTGCTCATTCCACAATGCGCAACTTCCCTACATGCATTGTCCGGGCCCAACGGCATAGTATCCATCCCGGTGTTACGCAAACGGCGCCCGTTCGGGGGACCTCAGGACCGGTGCCGCGAATGGGGATCGGGGGGGTGGAGATATGCTGTCGTGTACGGAATCTGTCGTCGGCGCCGCCAGCGGATACCAGCACCTGCAGTACTGCAAGTCCCTGAGCCAGGTGGGCCGTCCCCGCGCGTTGTCGCGCTGCGCGGGCTGGATCCTGGAGCGGGAGATTCCGCGGGCTCCGTTTCGCGATGCCACGGGCTGCTATCCGCTGTTCGCCTGTCGGCATTGGTCCCGGCTGAAAGACGATCTGGCGGCGATCGCGGAGGAACTCGTCTGCGTATCGATCGTCACGGACCCGTTTGGGGATTATGACGAAGCCCTGCTCCAGGAATGCTTCCCGGACAAGCTCATCCATTTCAAGCAACACCTCTGCATCGACCTGCACTTTCCGATGGCAGAGTACGTGTGCCGGCATCACCAGCGGAACGTCGTCAAGGCCCTCGCGTGCCTCGAGGTCGAGAGGTGCTGGGACCCGCCGCAGCTTCTGGACGACTGGACGCGACTGTATTCCCACCTGATCCAACACCGCGGCATCCACGGCATCGCGGCCTTCTCGCGCGCCGCCTTTGCCACCCAACTCGCCGTCCCCGGCCTGGTGGCGTTTCAGGCCCGCTATCGAGACGTCCCGGTGGGCATGCTGCTCTGGTACATCCAGAACAACGTCGCCTATTATCATCTGGGCGCCCACAATGAGACGGGCTACCGGTTGGGTTCGTCGTTTGCCCTCTTCTGGCGCTCGCTCGAACACTTCAACGCCTGCGGACCCCGCTGGATCGATCTCGGCGCCGGGGCCAGCTCCACATCGCGGAAGGCTGCCTGATCGGGATGGCCAGCTCCGTCACGATGGACACCGAGCCCTGGAGCGTCTACACCGGCGCGCCCGCCCGCAAGAAGCTGGTGCCCAGCACCGAGGCCGGCGTCTGATACCGGGGCGAACGCAAAGTCGTCAGGCGATTTCCCTGCATGTCATTGCGAGCGAAGCGAAGCAATCTCCCGGGCTGCCTGCTCCAAAGGCTTTTCGCCGTGTTGAATCGGAGATTTCCTCCGGAGCGCGTCGGCGCGATGCAGATAGCCTGATGGTATCGACAGAGATCCTACGAAATCGGACGGTGCGATTAGGACCATTGGCTATCATGCGTCGCATGAGCAGTTCAGCCCCGCGGAGCTGCTGGAATTGGCGCAACTGGCGCAGGCGCGGGGGTTTGAAGCGGTATCGTCTTCGGACCATTTCCAGCCGTGGACGCAGGCCCAGGGCCATAGCGGCTATTCCTGGAGCTGGCTGGGGGCGGCCCTGGCGGTGACCGACATTCCCTTTGGGGTCGTCTGCGCGCCGGGCCGGCGCTATCACCCGGCGCTGCTCGCCCAGGCCGGTGCCACGCTGGCGCAGATGTTCGCCGGCCGCCTCTGGATCGCGGTCGGCAGCGGGCAACTGCTCAACGAGGGCATCACCGGCGAGAAATGGCCGACGAAGGCCGAACGGAATGTGCGGCTCCAGGAATGCGTCGAGATCATGCGGCAGCTTTGGGCCGGCGAAACCGTCAGCCATCGGGGGATGGTGACGGTCGAATCCGCCCGGTTGTACGACCTGCCGGACCCGCCGCCCAAGGTCATTGGGGCCGCCCTGACGCCCGAGACCGCCGCCTGGCTGGGCTCTTGGGCCGACGGCTTGATCACCGTCTCCAGGCCCGAGCCCGAGCTGCGCGACGTGGTGGACGCCTTCCGCCAGGGCGGCGGCGCGGACAAACCGATGTATCTCAAGGTCCAGCTCTCCTACGCCCGCGAGCCCCAGGAGGCGGTGGCCGGTGCGTTCGACCAGTGGCGGGCCAGTGTTTTCGACAGCGCAATCCAGACCCGGCTGGCCAGTCCGCAGGAGTTCGAGCGGGCCGCCGAGTTCGTCACGCCGGACGATCTGTTCGAGCACGTGCGGATCTCGTCGGACCTGAACGAGCACGCCGACTGGATCCGCGGTGGATCTGCTCGATTGGATGGAGCACGTCACGGCGGCAGAGTTCGAGAAGGACGGGAAGCTGCAAATCATGTACGGCATCCACGGCCAGGTGGACCTGGAGGAACAGGAACTCGACCATTTCGAGGGCTACCGCCGGTCCCGGCCCGTGCGGGTCGGCAACAAGGCCGCCGAGCAGTTCCAACTGGAGATCTACGGCGAGGTGCTCACCTCGGCCTACGAATTGGCGCGGCGCGGTCTTCCCCTGGATGAGCACGTCGCGGGCTTTCTCACGAAGGTGGCCAACCACGTGCAGGAGGTCTGGACACGGCCCGATTATGGGATCTGGGAGATCCGGTCCGAGCCGCGGCATTTCACCTACTCCAAGATCATGGCCTGGGTGGCCCTGGACCGGGCGATCCAGTTGGCCACGACCTACGGCCTCGAGGGCGACGTCCCAAGCTGGGAGCGCACGCGGAGCCAGATCCGCGCCGCGGTTCTGGAACACGGCTACAGCGAGCGGGCCGGCAGCTTCGTGATGGCGTTCGATTGGGACGACCTCGACGCCGCGAACCTGCGGATTCCGCTGGTGGAGTTCCTGCCCTGCGACGATCCGCGCGTGCAGAATACGATCGACCGCACGATCGAGCGGCTCACGGAGGACGGCCTGGTGTACCGCTACCTCGTCGATGACGGCCTGCCGGGCAAAGAAGGCGCGTTCGGCCTGTGCAGCTTCTGGCTCGTGGACGCCCTGGCCCTCTTCGGCCGGATCGACGAAGCCCTGGAGATCTTCGAGAAAGCCGCGGGCCACGCGAATCACGTCGGCCTCTTTCCCGAGCAGTTCGATCCCGCCACCGGCGAGTTCCTCGGCAACTTCCCCCAGGCCTTCACCCACCTCGGCCTGATCAACTCCGTCCTGTACCTGGCCCACGCCCAGGGCAAGCCCATCCCCGAGACGTCCCCCATCGGCACCCCGGCCCACCGCGAGCAGGTGAGCCGATAGGAGGCACCCCTGGCCGGTGACCCACTGGAAGAAGATCGGTACGTCTGGTGAGGATGCGAGCATCCTCGAAACGCGGGCAAGATGCCCGCGACTACTTCCCAATCAACAGGACTTCCACGGAATCGCCGGTTTTCTCGACCCGTCTGGGATTGTCGAACGGCTTGAACGCCGGGTCGTGGGTGCGCAGCGAGCCTTTGGGCAGATAATCCCACCGAATGGTCGCCGGATAGGTTATCGTGATGGGCCGAATCTCCTGTCGTTTGGCGAGAGCCTCTTTGGTCTTCTGGGTGATGAGGCGGTGCGATTCCTCCAGCGGGACCAGATCGGCGCTTTGCGGCCCCGTTCCCTTCTTGGTCTGGCAGGTGACCACCCCGCCAAGCCAGGCGCGGGCCTCCGCACACGTCTTGTCATCTCCCGAAACCATGACCACCGGGATTCTGTGTTCCGCGGCAATCGCCGCATCGACCCCGATCTCGCCCACTTCCCGGCCGTTCAACCACATCCCCTGGATCGAGGCGGAAGAATAGGAATGGGCCAGGGTGCCGCCCGATGTCAGGGCCTTGGCATGGTACCCCAGCAAGATGATCGCCGCGGAGCCCTCGAGATCCTTGAAGCGCGTCCCCGCTGTTGCGCCCTGGATCAGCTTCGCCCGCCGGTCAATCCCGTTTGGATCCACGTTGCGACCGCCCCCGTGATGGTCCCGCACCACGACTTCCGTCGCCCCGGCGGCAAAGCAGCCCTCGATACAGGCGTTCATGTCCCCGGCCATGAGCTGCTTGCCCTCCTCACCGGCCACCTGCTTACTGCACGTAACCCCGCTGCACCCTTCCATGTCGGTCGAGATGTAGACCTTGAACCCCTGGGCACCGGCGGGATGCCCGAGGAACAGAGCCATCGAAAGACTGACCAGCATAGAAATGTTCTGGCGAAAACGCATCGGCACCCATCCTTTCACTTCGCACGGCAACAAAATCACGGCCACACTTTTCGGGCCCAATGCCACGTCGCCGGAAACCGTGACCGTGACCGTGTCCGGTAGCGTACCGACGCGGATTGGGACTGTCAACCGCGTCCTCCCGGCGGAACTCCGCCCCGATGGAGGGGAGGAGGTCGAGGAACCACTGGACGCCGAATATCGCCTGCCTTACAGGCCCCAGAATCGCCCTGAAGAACTACTACCACCGGGGTGCGAAGCCCGATCTCTACTTCCGGCACGATTCAACCGGCCACGAAATCGACCTCCTCCCTGATCCGGGCGGGGACTTGGCCCATCGAGATCAAGTCCGGCCAGACCTTCATCAGTGACTACCTCCAGAGCCTGACCTGCTGGTACTCCCTGCCGAACCAAGCCCACGCGCAGGCCACCCTCGTCTACGGCGGTGACATGTCCTACCTGCGACAAGGAATCGCCGTCCTCTCTTGGCAACTAGGATGCCCCCGGTTTTCCATGACGTCTACTCTACCGTTTTAGCCCTTTACTCAGCTGATCTATCCCAGCCACCACCTATTATCCCCCCCGAGCCTTAACGCGACAACCGCGGATTCTCTGTAGACCTAATGACGACCAACAACAAAACGATGTTCGTCACCCCCATCCTCTCTTGACTTCTTCCAGCCTCAGCGTACACTGAGGCGCATCTGTGGCTAGAGAACAGGCGATTAGATGGACGCAAAGGACACGTGGCACTGGCTTCTTCGAGAATCGGGCTTCCACGAGTCACCTGAATATGTCTCGGTGGATTCGGGAGAAGTACGCGCACAGGATCGGCATTTCCTGGAATGGGGCCGAAACAAAATAAAGGCAGAAGGAGTTCTCTTCCAGCGGATCCCGGTGAATGACTCCAGCTACCCCTTGGCTTACTTCCGTCAGATGCAGGATGAGAATCCGGTGATCATTGCGGAAGCTCACCGCCTTGCCTGGAATATGGGACGTGCCCCTCTGTTATTTCTCGTGACATCGGGCAAGATTCTCGTCTACAGCACGTATGACCGCCCACGCCGACAAAAGGGGAGCGACTTCCCGGATGATAAAGCCGGACTCATTCTGGATGACAAAGCCGGGCTCGTTGATACGATTGATCTCGTCACGAATGTTGAGCGTGCGCGTCAAACGATACACAAGTATAGACGTGAGGAGCTTCTCTCTGGGCACTTCTGGGAGCGGGAGGACGCGCGCAAACGTTTCAACCCGATCAAACGTGTGGAGAGGAGTCTTCTCGAGAATCTTTCCGCCATCCGCCACCTGCTCGTAGCAGAGGAGAAGCTCGATCCAGAGATTGTTCATGCCCTGCTCGGTCGAGCTATCTTCATTCAGTACCTTCAGGATCGGACAGATTCCCGGGGATACTGCGCCTTTCCCCCAGACTACTTTGACAGGTTTGTGGCGGGGGCAAGGTCTTTTCCTGATGTCCTTAGTTCAAGTTTCGCCCTTTTCACGGGCGTATTGTGTCCATGTCACCGCGAGATTCGGTACGATTTTGAGGCCCTGCGGGACGCAAAGGGTGCCGAAAAAGCCGTCGAGACGCCGGATCAGCCGGCCAG
>VGYL01000039.1 GCA_016872975.1 Planctomycetota bacterium | reverse complement strand
AGGGAGCGCCGACAACCTCCGGTTTGGGCCGGCGGTCTTCCCCGCGTGGACGATGTTCGATGACCCGACGGGCAAGAAGGTGGAGGTCTACGTCGGCAATTTCACAGTGTTTGTCCCCCTTGAGGAAGGGTCGATTTCCGGCAGCGCGCAGCCGGTGCAGGCTACCGTGCGAATCGCGGGAATCGTCTGCACCAGCGCGCTTTGCCTGCCGCCTTTCGAGAAGACCCTGACAATGACCATCGACCCGGCCGCCGTCGCCTCCTGGCGAGGGATCGTCGCCGAGCCGCCGGTCCGGCAGGCAGTGCTGTCCTATAACAGCGGGATCTACTACCTGCTGGCGATTCTCGCCGGCATGTCCATCAATATCATGCCCTGTGTCCTGCCGGTCCTGCCGTTGATCCTGATGCGGCTGGTCGATCAGTCCAAGCGCCCCGGCGGACGGCGTTTTGCGTCCGGATTGGCCTTTTGCCTCGGTATCATCGTCTTTTTCGCGACCTTCGCCCTTATTTCCGCGGTCGTCAATCTCACCACCGGCGCCGTGCTCGATCTCAACAGCCTCTTTCGCTACCCGGCGGCGGTGGTCGTCCTGTTCCTGGCGATCGTCTTTTTCGGCCTGGTCATGCTGGACGTCATCGCTCTGTCGCTGCCGGCCGCGATTGCCAGCCGGCAGAGCACCGCCGGGGGAATCGCCGGAACTCTGGGAATGGGCTTCTTCGCGGGAATCCTCAGCACGCCCTGCAGCGGGGCTCTACTCGGCTTCGTCCTGGTCTGGGCGCAGACTCAGCCACTGCTCGTCAGCAGCACCGCCATCGTGCTGATGGGGGTGGGCATGGCGTTGCCGTACGGGGTGCTGGTCTCGGTCCCCTCTCTGATCGACCGGATCCCCAAGCCCGGCTACTGGATGGAGGTCTTCAAGAAGTCCACCGCCTTTCTGCTGTTCTTCCTCGCCGTGAAGCTGACCCTGGCGGCCTTGCCCAAGGACCAGCTTCTCAACGTCCTGACGTACGGGATTGTCTTCAGTTTCTGCACCTGGATGTGGGGCAAGTGGGTGGATTTTTCGACGCCGGCCTCGAAGAAGCTGGGGGTCCGCCTGACCGCGCTGGCCATTGCCGTCATCACCGGGCTGTGGCTGCTGCCAATGCCGATCCGCCCGGCCGAGGCCGCCATCGACTGGCAGCCGTATGATGCGCGGCTCGTGCAGCAAGCGGTCGATCAGGAGCGGCCCGTCCTGCTGGACTTCACGGCCGACTGGTGCACCAACTGCAAGGTGGTGGACAAGAGAGTCTACCAGGACCCGGAGCTGGCAAAGCTGATTCGCGCCAAGGACGTGCTGGCGATCAAGGCCGACACCACGCTCAACAGTTATCCCGCAATGCGGGATTTCAAAGAGGTCTACGGCGAGGCGGGCAACGTGCCGGTGAGCATCGTCCTGTTGCCGGATGGGTCACAAGAAAAACTGCGCGGCATCTTTGCCAAAGAAGAACTGGTTGGAATTCTCACGACGTTACCGGAGGCCCGGACACATGGCAGGGAAGAAAAGCTCCCCCAAGACGCCCCAGGCGGGCAAGGAGAACGGCGGCAAGACGAGCGGCTTTGACAAGACTGCCGCCACTCAGCGGGTCAGGAAGATCCTGCCCATCCTGAAGAAGACCTACCCGGACGCCGCGACGGCGCTGCATTTCAGCAACCCGCTGGAGCTGCTGATCGCGACGATCCTCTCCGCCCAGTGCACGGACGCCCGGGTCAACATGGTCACCAGGGACCTGTTCCAGAAGTACCGGTCCGCCGCAGACTGGGCGAAGGCGGACCTCAAGCAGATCGAGCAGGAGATCAAGTCCTGCGGCTTCTATCACAACAAGGCCCTCAATATCCAGGGCGCCACCCGCAAGATTGCCGAGGAATTCGGCGGCCAGGTCCCGGGCACGATGGAGGAATTGGTGACCCTGCCCGGCGTGGGCCGCAAGACCGCCAATGTCGTTCTGGGCAACGCCTTCGGGGTCCCCGCCATCGCCTGCGACACGCATGTGATCCGGCTTTCCCGCCGTCTCCAGTTATCGGAGCATACCGACGATCCGGTAAAGCTGGAATTCGATCTGGCCGATATAGTCCCCAAAAAGGACTGGACACTCTTCAGCCATATGCTGATCTTTCACGGTCGAAGGATCTGCACGGCGCGCAAGCCGAATTGCCCCGAGTGTCCCATTGCCGAGCACTGCCCGGCGGCCAATCGGCCGGAACGCTGGTGATTATGCGGCCCAGAAAAAACCACGTCTTGGACAGCGTTGACAACCCGGTAAGAGACCTGTGGCGGATCTTCCGCATCATGGCGGAATTCACCGAAGGCTTCGAGGAGCTGGCCTCGGTCGGGCCGGCGGTCTCGATCTTCGGCTCCGCCCGGACCCCGCCCAGGCACAGCCACTACAAGCTGGCCGCCCTCACCGCCCGCAAGCTGGCCCAGGCCGGATTCGCCATTATCACCGGCGGCGGCGGCGGGATCATGGAAGCCGCCAACAAAGGCGCCGCCGATGCCGGCGGAACGAGCATCGGCCTGAACATCGAAATTCCCGAAGAACAGATTCCCAACCTGCATCAGAACCTCTCACTGCACTTTCGCTACTTCTTCGTGCGCAAGGTGATGTTCCTGAAGTACGCCAACGGGTTCATCGCGTTCCCGGGCGGCTACGGAACGATGGACGAGTTCTTCGAGGCCGCCGTGCTGATCCAGACCCTCCGGCAGGCGCACTTCCCGGTCATTCTGATGGTCAGCGACTTCTGGCAGGGCCTGATCGAGTGGATGAGGCACAAGATGCTCGGCGAATGCGGCTACATCTCCCCGCCCGACCTCGACGTCTTCACGGTCCAAGACGACCCCGACGAGGCCGTCCGGATCATTGTCGAGTTCAAGGAGAAGCAGGGCCGCGGCGGCCTGGCCATGCCTCCGGGCATGAGAAAAAGCCAAACGCATCTCCATGAGATCCGAACCGATACCGGCGATCATCAGGTGTAGAACCGCCCCGGGGCGGAAACCCCAAGCACCAAGTGCGAAATTCCAAGCACCACACCGCGAACGCGGAGAGATCAATCCCAAATCTCAAACACACCGCGCCAGCGGGGAGATCAATTCAAAATCCAAAATTCCAATGACCGAAACGTCGTCGCCAGTGCCGTATTTCACAAGTACCGCGACTATGGGTGAGGTTGCTTCGTCGCTGGGCTCCTCCTAAGAAACTGGCTGCTTGGGTGCCATGTCTACGGCTTTGCGTAGACATGCCTACGAGGCGTAGGCATGGCACCCTGGATCCGGCGGGTTTCTTTCTCCTACCCGCCGCGCAGCGGCTTCGTGACTCGCAATGACATGATTGCCGCGCTCGGCGAGCCTCGCTCGCAATGACAGAGGGCGCCCACGTATGTCATTGCGAGGAGCTTCAGCGACGAAGCAATCTCTACTCCATCGTCTCAGGACTTGCGAAATGCCGTACCAGGTCCAGGTCCCGTCTTGAATGTGAGATTTGGAGCCTTTGAATCGATCTCCCCGCCGACGAGATGGGTTTGAGATTTGGTGCTTGGGATTTGGGATTTCGTTCTTGCTCAGCCCTTATCTCGTTCGCTGACTCCCAATCCCGCTCGGTCGTTCAGGATCAACTTGCCTTCCTGCACGCCGACGCCGACAAACGGATCGTTCGAGATCAGCAGATTCCCGTCGAGGTCGGCGTAGTCCACCAGCGGACTGATCTGGGCGGCGGCGGAGATCGCCACCGAGCTTTCGATCATGCAGCCCAGCATGATCTTGAGCCCCAGGGCACGGGCGAGGTGGATCATCCGCAGCGCCTCCTGGATACCGCCGGCCTTCATCAGCTTGATGTTGATCCCGTCGTAGGCCCCGGCCAATTTGGGGATGTCGGCGGCCCGCGTGACCGCCTCATCCGCGAGGATCGGGATCTCCAGCCGCTCCCGCAGCCACGCGGTCTCCTCGATCATGGCCGCCGGCAGCGGCTGCTCGATCAGTTCCACCCCCCTGCCCTGCAACCACTGAATCTTCCGCAGAGCCTGCTCCTTGTCGCGCCAGCCCTCGTTGGCATCGACCCGCAACGGTTTATCGGTCGCCTCGCGCACGGCGGCGACGATCCCCTCATCATTCTCCGTGCCCACCTTGATCTTCAGGACCGGGAAGTCCTTCGCCTCCGCGACCTTCTGCTTGATCCTCTCCGGCGTGTCGATCCCGATGGTGAAGGTCGTGACGGGAGCCTTGCGCGCATCCAGGCCGAACAGCCGGTACAGCGGCGCCTGGAGCCGGCGGCCCACCCAGTCCAGGATGGCGATATCCACCGCCGCACAGGCACAGCTCTCGTTTGGCATGGCCCGCTCCCACTCCGCGCGGAGGTCCACGTAGTGCCGCCAGTCGCCGGCCTCGATGACGGGCCTGGCCTTCTCGATCGCCGTCATCGTCTGCTCGGCGCTCTGGCCGTAGCGGACGTTGGGCGCCGCTTCGCCCCAGCCCACGACGCCGTCCCGCTCGACCCGGACGAATACGTTGTCCTTGAAGTCGCTCGAATTGCGCGCGATCGTCCACGTGTGCCGCAGCAGCAGCCGCCGCCGGCTCACGCTCAGCCGCCCCGCTCCTCTTACGCTCTGCTCCCCTGCCGCCCCAAGCCCCGGCCATGCCACAGCCGCCAGAGCCGACGTTCCCAGCAACTCCCTGCGCGAGATATCCATATCGTTATATCCTAAAAGCCATCCAACGTCCATGACGCCAATTATGTGCTCCGTGCCCTGCACTGGCAAGTTGATTGCCGGATTTCAAGGAAAGGTGCGCCGGGAGCGGTTATGTTCTGCGACGGTCGAGTGGTAGTGCCGGAGGTCTTGGCGATGCCCCCCAATACCGGCGCGGAGTACGAAGTACCGAGGCTCAATCGGTCTCCGTCGCAGGCGGTGTCATTTGCCGGGGGGTACCGCGACAACGAGTCCCGCCCAGCCGGGCCCGCAACGGGTGCAGCCAGAAACTCGTGCCGCATTTCACAAGTACCGCGACTATGGTGAGGTTGCTTCGTCGCTGCGCTCCTCGCAATGACATGATTGCCGCGCTCGGTGAGCCTCGCTCGCAATGGCATACAGCAGCCTGTTATGTCATTGCGAGGAGCTTCAGCGACGAAGCAATCTCTACCTATAGTCTCAGGACTTGCGAAATGCGGTACTAGCCAGAGCCCGGGCCCCGCCGTACATCTCGCGCGGGGTCAGCCCGAGCGGAAGCGGGTTCTGGCCACACAACTGGGGCCAGGCCCGCTGCCGCCCCTGGTATACGAACCAGTTGACGAGAACTACCAGCGATGTTCGACTGCTGGACGCGTGCACGAGTGGGACCTATACTGGAGGGCCATAAAGAAGAGCCGACATTCGCTCCGCAAAATGTGGCAGAAGAAACGCCGAGGATCAAGGAAGGGAATTGACCCTCAGCTCTGGAAAGCGACACGGGGTCTGGCCGGCGGCGCGGATCCGCCCGGCCGAGGAAGACATTGAGGCCGGAAGACCGGCAACGACAAGTGTGAAGTGGATATGAAGGCATGAACAAGTACCGGCAGATGGGCATTCGTATCGCGATCTCGATGGGCGTTGGAGTCCTGGTGGCGGCTATCGCTCTTGCGGTCGCGTGGCGGAATATAGGCGGCATGTCCAACATCTGGCCGGAGCAGTGGGCGACGCACCGCGCCATTGGCACCATCGAGGATATTATCCAGATGCACCGTGCAACCACGAAAACACTGCCGAAATCCCTGGAGGATCTGCGCCCTGTCGGCGTGAACTGGGCCGACCTCCACTGGGACGAGAGCGGAAAGCTCCTCGATGGTTGGAAACGTCCTCTTGTCTACTCGACCGATGGTACGAGTTGTACGATTGTGTCGTATGGTCGGGACGGCCAACCCGGCGGCATCGGGATCGACAGCGACCTGTCGAGTTCTCTGCCGTCGCCCGAGACGACCAAGCCGACTTTCGTTCAATTCCTTTTCAATCCCCGGGCGAGAGGCATCGTCGCCACGTGTCTCGCCTGTGGCCTCGGGGCCTTCTGGGTGAGTATGGTAACCGTCACTCCCTCCGCTTTGCACGGCTGGGCCATCGTTGCCCTCCTTGTGAAACTCGCGCTCACGGTTCTCGGAGCCCTGGTGGCCTCTTTCTTCATGAGCATCTTTCATATTCCGAATCACCACTGACCATGCCGTACAAGTACCTGCGCGACCCGCTGTTTGTCTTGTGTTTCGCGATGTACTTCGCGAATCGGTGGCTGTTCAAACCCTGGTGGCCCAACTCGTTCAGTCACTGCTATCTGAACGATCTGATCTGTGTACCCTTTTGGGTCCCGATCCTGCTGTATGTCATGCGCCGGCTGCGTCTGCGCGCAGACGATGCCCCGCCGCGATCTTACGAGATCCTGATCCCGCTGATCCTCTGGTCGGCCGTGTTTGAGCTGTGGCTGCCGCATACCCCGCTCTTCCAAGGGCGGGCATTCTCCGATCATGCGGATATCTTGTTCTACAGCTTGGGCGCCCTCGTGGCATCCCTATTCTGGAGGCAATGGTATCGGAATAGACCGCCCATGCGCCGGGATGAAGGCCTGGCCCGCACGGCCCCCTCCTGTCCATGAGCCCATCGGTCCTTCCATCGCGCGACAGAAGGACAGCCGCCCTCCTGCAGTCCGGGTGCCTCTGCCGGCGGAGGACGGCTGTCTCTGCGATCGGTTTGTCTGGCGCCGGCGGAGGCGCGGCTCATCCAGCAACCGGATCGATCGTCGCGTCTGGGTCGCTACGGCTGGGCGGCCACCCGCGCTTGCGCGCCCGCCGCGGCGACGGGCGCCTGCCGGGCCTCGGCCGTGAACCGCCCGAGATCCTGGAAGCCATAATTCGCTTCGATCGAGGCCACGCGCCGGATGACGCCGTCGAACCCTTCGGCGCCGAGCGCCGCGCGTTCCTTCTCCTGGAACGTCTGGCTCAACTCCCGATATTGGTCGGGCGACATCGCCTTCTGGAACGCCGGGAAGATTTCGGAGTGTTCCCGGGCCACGTGAGCGGTGAGCATACGCCGGAAGGCGTGCATGGCCTGGGCCGCCTGCTTGGGGTTCTCGAACGAGCCGTTCTTGACCATGCTCAGCAGTTGGGTGTTGATCTGGCGGGCGGCGGCGTGCTGCTCTCGCAGGGCCTTGACGACGTCGGCGTGCCGGCCGTTCTGTTCCAGGCGCGGGTAGACATACTGCTCTTCCAGCGGGGCGTGAAGCGCGACGACCGTGGTGCGAATGATCCCGGCGGCCTCCTGGATCGGCTTGGCCGAGACCTGCTTGCCGGCCTGCAACTGCAGGGCCGTCTCCTCATACACCAGCAGCAGCCGTCCGACGGCGCCGTGCTGGGCCGTGAGGTCTTCCACCGGCGTCATCGGCTGGCCCTGGGCCTGCCTCTGCCCCAGCCTTTGCCCCGGAGTCTGTCCCGGCGTCTGCCCGGGGGTTTGACGTTGCGTCGGCCGCTCCTGCTGTTGGGCCCCCAGACTCAGCTCGGGGTAGGCCAGAAGGACGGCACCGGCCCCGGCCAGCGAGCCGGAGGCCACCAAGGTTCGTCGGCTGATTCGTCTGTCGCTGTTCATAGTGTCTCTCCTAATGCAACAATGAACTCTCACCATTCCGGATCGTCACTTCGCCACGGCCCCGCCCATGCCGGCCCGCGGCGATCCCATTCGTGTCGCAGTCTCATCACCTCGGCCACCTCGTGGCCGCCGGTCCGCACACCCAGAAGACGAGGACGCTTATCCGCCATCGCTCGCACGCGCCGTCATTGTGCATCCTAAAGCTCCCGGCGGCGCCTGCATTAAGCGATTCCCGCAATTGGGCCTCAGCAGAATCAGCGTAAGGATCTGCCGCACCGCGCGTCTCACGTTTCGCGGGATGCCGTTTTCTCCTTGCAGACCGCCACGGCGGCGGCCACAATACCGCCGGTTTCTGAACGTTACGCTCGCCATCGTCATCAGGGGTTGTTTGCCTGGGAGGCCGAAAGAAAGCTGGATATGAAAGCTCCGTTCGCCACGCTCACAAGGTCCTTTCCGTTCTGGGTGGCGCTGCTCTGTGCCGTCGTCGGTTCCGGGTATGCAGCGGAAGCGCAGAGGCCCAACCTGATCTTGATCCTCATCGACGATCAGGGCTATTACGATCTGGGCTGTTACGGCGCGACGGAGTTTGCCACGCCGCGAATCGACGCCCTGGCGGCTCGGGGCGTGCGTTTCACCGACTACTACGCGGCGGCCCCGATCTGCAGCCCTTCCCGCGCGGGATTGCTCACCGGCTGCTATCCCCGCCGGATCGGCTTGGAGACCTGGGTGCAACGCGCGGACTCCCGGCGCAGCATCCATCCGGACGAGCTGACCCTCGCTGAGTTGCTCCGGGCCAACGGATACGCGACTGCCTGCATCGGCAAATGGCATCTGGGCTTTGCGCCGCCGTTTCTGCCGCAGGCGCAGGGCTTCGACTACACCTTCGGCCTCCTGCACAACCTCGACCCGGTCGAGACCGTCTACTTCAAAGACCAGGGCGGTGTGCCGCTGCTGCGCAACGGGGAGGTCGTAAAGCGCCCCGCCGACCCCGCCGAGCTAACGCGGCTCTACACGGACGAGGCCATTACGTTTATCGAGAAGCAGCGCGAGCGGCCGTTCTTCCTGTACCTGCCGCACACGATGCTGCACGAGCCGCTGGGGGTGAGCCCCAAATTCAAAGGCACGTCGCGGCTCGGCGACTATGGCGATGCCATCCAGGAACTGGATTTCCACGTCGGCCGGCTGCTGGACGCGCTGAAGCGCCTGAACCTTGCGGACAATACTGTAGTCGTCTACGCCTCGGACAACGGCCACGGCCCGGGGCGAAACGCTACCCAACCGCTGCGGGGCAACAAGCTCACGACCTATGAGGCCGGTATCCGCGTGCCTTGTATCGTGGCGGGACCGGGCGTGCGCCAAGGTCACGTGTCATCCGCCGTCGTGCATGCGATGGACTGGTACCCGACGCTCGCCACTTTGGCGGGCGTACGAGTGCCCGAGGGACGCATCCTGGACGGCCGCGACCTCAGTCCCCTGCTGGCGGGCCGGACGGACACGATACCGGTGGCAAGAGCGGGACAATCCCTGAATGCCGCCGTGCCGCTGCGCCGGCCGTGGGACCCGCCCGGCGAATGGATCGACCTGTTCACGCAGGAGGAATACCTCAACGCCTTCTTCTATCACGGCAGCGAGGGCCAATTGGCGGCCGTCCGCGCAGGCCGGTGGAAGCTCGCGCTCAGTCCCGCCCTGCAACTGTTCGACCTCGAAGCCGATCCCGCCGAATCAAAGCCCGTCCGGAACCCCGCCCTCCAGCGCAAGCTCCGCGGCATGGCGGTGATGTTCCAGGAAGAGATGAGCCGCACCGCACGGCCCGCAGGCTACATCACGACTAACCCATGAGCGGCCGGGAATTCCGAAGACACAGCCGAGGGCGGCTGTGCTACAGACAAACCAGTGCGAGGTACGCACCTACTACTCCTCCGGGTGGCATCGCCAAGACCAAAGGTCTTGACGATGGCTTACGCCCGAAGTGCGGTGGCGCGCCGGCTCGCCCTAACCTGCGCGGGACCGGTTCCGCGACTTTATGTGCGCCCCGGTCAGAACCCCAGGGCAATCGCATGTGGGCATTGTTCGACGTGGCATGGGCTTCCAGCCCATGAATCATCGGCAGGATGCCGATGCCACAAGCGCGCCCATTGGTCACATGCCGGGTGCCATGTCTACGCCTCGTAGACATGTTCCATGCAGTAGAGAAAAGCATGCTTACGAGGCGTAAGCATGGCACCCAGGCACTCTCAGGCGGGTTGCGAGGCTGCAGGCCGTCCGCTATAGTGGCACACGGACCTCGCTCGGGTGGGAGACGATCGTTCGAGCGGGTCGCGGTTGAGAATCTGTGCGCATGCGAATGCAGGAAAGGAACGGACATGAAACGCTCTCGTTTGATAGTGGCTCTGAGTGTCGCGATCGCCTTGGCCTTGTTGCTGGTCTGCGCGACGGCGCTGGGGGCTGTCCTGGTCAAGGCCAAGGATGGCTCAGGAATTGTGGGATACAAGGATACGCCGGTGCTGCCGTGGTGCGGGTACCACGTGCACGACCCCGACCGACCGGCTCCGAAACGAGTGCAGCCGGGATTGTCCAACAGCGGTGCGCCTTCCGACGCCGTCGTCTTGTTCGATGGGACGGACTTGTCCAAGTGGCAGCCCTCCAAATGGACGGTCGAAGACGAGGAGATTGTCGCCGGGCCGGGTAACCTGACGACGAAGGAATCGTTCGGCGATTGCCAGATTCACCTGGAGTGGCAGGCCCCGAACCCGCCGGTGGGTGAGGAATGGGATCGCGGCAACAACGGCGTGCTGCTGATGGGCCTGTTCGAGATCCAGATCTTCGACACCTACACGACGCCGCTGTATCCCGACGGCCAGGCGGCCTCGGTCTACGGCCAGACCCCGCCGCTGGTCAACGCCTGCCGCAAGCCGGGCCAGTGGCAGACCTACGACATCATCTTCTACGCCCCCGTCTTCCAAGACGGCCGGCTCGCCAGCCCCGCCCGCGTCACGGTCCTGCACAACGGCATCCTCGTCCACCACAACCAGGAAATCTACGGCCCCACCGGCCACCGCATCCTGGCGAAATACGACCAACCCATCGAGCCCAAGCGCCCCCTGACCCTCTCCGGCCACAACAACCCCGTCCGCTTCCGCAACCTCTGGCTGAGGCCGCTGTGAATGACAATCATATCGTGATCCAACGATTGCGCGGCTTACCTCTTCGTAGGGCGAGCGTCCCCGCTCGCTTCACTGGTATAGGCGTCGCATCACGCCGTTCCACTCCCAATAGAAGGCAGGCTTATCAACTCAAACAGGGAGGCCGCCAGGGCAGGCGGCGGATTGCCGATGGTTCCTGCATTTATCTCAATGCCATCGGCAAGCTCCGAAGACTGCGCTTGCCGCTGCCACCCGCCGTTGGGAGTTCCGCCTTTAGGCGGGTTAGACAGTCCGCCCCTCCTTTTCCCTTCCGCGTCTATCGAATGGAGCCGGCTGCGCCGGAAGACTCTTGGACCCGCCTGAAGGCGGAACTCCCAACGCGCGGAACTCCCAACGGGTCATCAGTTGTAGAGGACGGGGTTGGTGCGCCAGTCTTTGTCTTTATCGTGGGCGTAGTCGGTAACACGGGGGCGGCGCTCGCGCAGGCGGACGGATTCGAGACCCAGGTAGTGGCCGGTGGAGGCGGCGTTCTTGCCGACGCACTCGAGGCGCAGGGTGTACCGGCCGGGGTCGGGCCAGAAGTCCAGGAGGTGGTGCTCGCGGGTGGAGACCTCGGCACTGTAGAGGTCCAGGGGGCCGCGTAGTTTCACGCCGTTGAGGTACGCCTGATACTTGCCATAGTCGTAGGAATGCGTCAGGACCAGCAGCAGGCGCAGCGGCTCTTTCTTCTCGATCTCGAAAGGAATCTCGACCCAGGCGTTCTCCGGCTGCTGGGGTTTGTAGAAGAGGTGGCCGTTCGGATAGAGGCTTAGGTTCTGGGCGACGGCTTCGCCCGGGCCGTGGTGCTTCGCGGCGGTGAAGTCGCGGGCCGCGACGGTAATTCGCTCCAGGCTGGGCAGCGTGCGCTCGCGGGCGTGCGGGGCACGAGCGGTGAACGTCGGCTCGCCCGTCTGGTACCAGAAGGCCACGCTGGAGTAATCGTCCTGGCGCTCGTTCCAACTGTGGGAGCGGTACTGCGGGTTCTCGTCGGGCGAGATCCAGCCCCAGTGCTCGAAGGTGAACTTGATGCCCGTGCGGAAGACCAGCGGGTCGGTGACGTGCCAGCGGTAAGCGGAGGTGTGGCCGCCGACGATGCCCCACTGGTCGAAGTAGGGCACGCCGAAGTACGGGGTGCCGGTGGTCTTGAGGCCCCAGGCGGACAGGAAGTAGTCCTCCGTGCCGGTGCCCCAGATGGAGGCGTTCTCTTCGCCGTCGATGTAGATCTTCTCGTCGCCCTCGCCGAACCAGGAGGGGCTGCGGGTGCGGACGCTCAGGACCGTGCCGACGTAATGGCCCTTGCCCTCGGTTTCGAGCACGACGTAATCCTTGCCCTGCTGCACGGGGTATTCCTGGCGGTACTGGGCGTAGAAGTACGGCGTGTCCTCGGGGAGAGAGTCCTTCCGGATCCAATCGATGTTGTAGTAGAGCAGGCTGATCGGCTTTTCGCTTTCGTTGACGATCTCGATCCGGGCGGACCGGCGAAACGGCATGTGCCAGAAGCAGTTGTATGAGTCGGCGTCCTCGACGATCACCGGCAGGCTGACCACCTCGCTGCGTCTGCCGAAGCTATTGGCGAAGAAGTCGCCCACCGGGGCCTCGACAGCAGGCCGTGGATTGCCATCCCAGTACATCCGCAGGAGCATCTCCTGGTGATTGGCGGAACCGCTTTTGGCCCACGGGTGCGGCTCGGGACCGAGGAACGTCAGCCAGATGTGCGTGATGACGCCTGGTCCCTTCACATCCAGCAGGACCTTCCGTTGGCCCGGGGCGACGTTGCTGTTGTCGCGATTGCTGTTCGGGTCGGGCACGCCGTTGGGGTCGGGCTTGCCGTCCGGTCCGATCCTGGCCGTGGAGGTCGCCCGCATGCTGCGGCCCTCCTGCGGCTTGGCCAGATGCGCCAGGAAATCCGCCCAGCCGACTCCACCGCACAGCAGGACAACCACCAGCGCGGTCCAGAATCTCGAATGATGTACGCCACTCATAGCTCACCTCCCAAAAACGCTACAGCGCTGCCGTCGACCGTTCGTAGTGACGCCGCAAGGCGTTTCGTAGCATGGGCGTCCCGCCCATGAGTATCCACGGGCGTCTCGCCCATGCTACTATTACCGCATTTCGCAAGTCCTGAGACTATAGGGTAGAGATTGCTTCGTCGCTGAAGCTCCTCGCAATGACATACTTGGGCGCTCCATGTCATTGCGAGCGAGGCTCGCCGAGCGTGGCAATCATGTCATTGCGAGGAGCGCAGCGACGAAGCAACCTCACCATAGTCGCGGTACTATGCTCTTGCGAGCACACTGCAAACCACGGCACATGCGTTACGCACCGGGTCCTTCGCCGTCGGGCAGGGCCTTGCCGTTGAACAGGTCGCCCTCACCGAGAGCGGCCAGGCCCATGCCCTTGATCTCCGGCAGCGTGCTGCCGACGATGCCCTGGAGGTCGCCGTAGAGGCCGGAGGTGCTCAGGAGCACGCGTTCGAGCTGCTTCTCCCGCTTTCTCCAGCAGGTATTCAGGGCGCGTTTCTCCGCCTCCAGCTCGTTTTGCATCGTCATGAACGCCTCGACGACGCCGGAGACACGGTTATAGAAATCCTGTCCGATGAGATAGTTGTAGACCAGTTCCATCTTGGTGTGCTGCCCGTCCAGGGCGCGCCGGCTCTTGGCGATGCCGACCAGCCCTTCGCGCAGCATGGCGGCCACCGGGTGAATACAGGCCCAACTCGCCACCCAGACCTCGTCGACCCGGCCGAAGTGGCGGATGTGTTCGGGCAGTTGCTCGCTGACCAGCACGGAGCGCGCGGCCTTCACCGCCCGCAGGTCGTCGCGGAGCTTGGGCAGCCACTGGTTGCTCCAGTGCCGCGTCCGCTTGGCCTCCCACAGGATCACGCCGCAATCCATCCCGCTGTCGTCGAACACTCGCTGGATCACGTCCGCGCCCCGGATGCCTTTGGGCACCGGCTCGATGGAATCGGCCGGAAACAGGCTCTTGAGCAGTTCCTCCAGGGCGACCTCCAGGACCTCGCCCTGCATCTGCTGGGAGCCTTGCTCGGCGCTGCGCTTGAGGTCCTCGATCTGTCGGCGGAGGGCCTCAACCTGCTGCTCTTTTTCCAGAAGCTTGAGCCGGTGCTGCTCGTCCAACTCCTTCAGGGCCTGCTCCCGCACTTTCTTCAACTGGTCCTCGGTCCGCCGGGCCACCTCCAGCTCGACGCTACGGACCTTCTCCTCCAACTCGCGTTTCTCCTTGCGGAAGGCCAGCTCGTTCTGGTCCGCCTGCCGGACACGCGTCTGCAGCTCGGCCAGCGCCATCTCGCGGTCCTTCAACTCAACACCCAACTCCTGCCTGGCCTTCTCGCGCGTCTGCTGGATCAGTCCGGCCCGCTCGGCCTCCAGCTTCTTTTGCAGGTTCTGCTCGAGTTGCGTCCTTTCCTGGTCGAGCTGCTGCTGGAGTTGTTCGATCTGGCGTTCGCGTTTGCGGGCCGCCAATTCCTTTTCCTGGGCGCTCTTGAGCTGCTGCTTCAACTCGCCCAGTTGGTCGTCCCGGTCCTTGAGCTCGACGTGCATCTGCTCGCGAATCCGGCGTTCCAGCGCCTGGCGCTCCTGGCCGAGCTTGGCCCGAACCTGCTCCTCGATCGCCTCCGCTTTCTTGTGCAGCTCCTGCTGCTGGCGTCCGAGCTCGTCCTGCTGCTGCTTGAGCCGCAGCCGGACCGCGTTGAGCTCGGTCTCCAGCTCGCCGCGAATCGTCGCTCTCAGTTGGCTGGAGATGACTTCCGTGATCTCGATTTGCGACTGGCAACTGGGGCATGTGATGGAGCTGTTCACAGAGCCCTCCCGTAAGTCCTCATAGTTACGGCCTCATCGATGACGACGACAAGCGTACCCAAAGGTATCAGGGCAGGCGGGCGCTGTCAAGAAGAACCCTCGCAGAGGGCGTCTGGCGTCTGACTGTCCCTGCGCGGGCCGTGGCGAGGGCATCCTGCCTTGGTTCTTTCGTGCCGAGGGCGCGAGCGCCCTCGAATCGCGGGCAGGATGCCCGCAAGACACAAGGGCGAGACGCCCTCGCCACGGCCCGCTCCGCGACCTTTCGCCTGCATCATTCCTTGGGCGCGCCGCTCCTGGGCTTGATGACGTACTGATCGGTGAAGACCCCGCCGGCGAGGTAATCGGTGAAGGTGATTCGTACCGTCATCGGCTGGGCGAGGATTTGGGGCGTTGTGGGGGCATCGAACGTCAGGCGATAGCCGGGCGACGTGAGGGTATTGAACCAGAGCTGGGACATCTCCTGGGCCTGGACCTGCCACTGGCCGAGCAGGGCCTGGCCGTCCGGGCTTTCGAGGTTCCAGAGCTGGACGCTCACGCTTCCCACCGCCTTGACGGCGTCGCCCGTCCGATCGAGCGGCTGGAGATAGACGATCAGCTTCTCCCGCCGGCCGTCTTCGTCCTTGTCATAGAAGCCGGTGAACCGGCTGATCTTCACGGCACGGAGGGCGAACAGATCTCTCTTCTCACCCTGCGGCAGAGCGCTGAGGGCCTGGACCTGGGCCTTCACCTGCGCCAGCTCGACCTGGCACTGTTCGAGTTGCCCGGCCACCTGGGCCTTTTCGCGTTCGAGCTCGCGTGCTCGGATCTCGAACGGGCTTATCCGTTCACTGCCAATGCCGCACCCGGCCACGAACAGAAGCCCCAGCGCCAGCATCCCATAGATCGTATGGGTCCTGCGCGTCTTAGAGGGCGTGTGAGAAGCCAACATTCTCTGGGTGGCATCGTCAAGCGGAGTCTTCGGAGCTTGGCGGTGGCGACTCTCCCGTGCGCCAAACCATCGCCAAGGCCTACCGGCCTTGACGCTGCCACCCTTTTCACACACCCTCTCAGAGGATTGGCTCGATTCGTGCCTCATCCGCTGCACCATCCACTGGAGTACCTATTCCGGCTCTCGTCGGACGATCTCGGGGGCCTTTTGCAGGATCTGGTCGGCCAGCCCGTAGGTGACCGATTCCTCGGCGCTGAGCCAGAGGTTGCGGTCCGTATCTCTCTCGATCTTGGCGGGGTCCTGGCCGCTGTGGTGCGCCAGGATGTGATAGATCCGCTCGCGGAGCCGCAGGATCTCGCGGGCCTCGATATCGAGGTCGGTGGCGGGGCCTTCGAGAATCCCCATGACGTGCGGCTGATGGAGCAGGACCCGGCTGTTGGTCAGAACGAACCGCTTGTTGGCCGCCCCGCCGGCCAGCAGGACCGCGCCCATGCTGGCCGCCTGGCCGATGCAGTAGGTGGCCACGTCGCAACGGAGGAACTGCATCGTATCGTAAATCCCCAGGCCGGCCGTGATCACGCCCCCGGGCGAGTTGATGTAAAAATGAATGTCGCTCTTGCTGTCCTCGTTGCTCAGAAAGAGCATCTGGGCGATGATCAGGTTGGCGACGGCATCGTTGACCGCACCGCCGAGAAAGACGATCCGGTCTTTGAGCAGCCGCGAGTAGATGTCATAGGACCGCTCGCCCCGACCGGTCTTTTCCACGACGATGGGTACCAGAATCTCATCCATACTTGCCATGACCGATTCCTTGTAGGGTGGGGCTTGCCCCACCGATTCTTCCCGCCACACGGGTCCTGGTGGGGCAAGCCCCACCCTACCTACTTCTTATGTGCCCGGCTCCGCAGGCTTTTCTTCCGCCTGGGCCGCCTCTTTCTTTGACGCGTTGGCTTTCTGCTGGCCGTCCTCGTGGAGGACCTCGTCGATCAGGCCGTACTCCTTGGCCTCGTCGGCGGTCATGTACCGGTCCCGCTCGGTCTCCAGGATGATCTTCTCGATCGGCTGACCGGTGTGGTCGGCCAAGAGCCGGCTGATCGTCTGCTTGGCCTTAAGAATCTCCTCGGCCTGGATCTTGATGTCGGAGGCCTGGCCGGTGACGCCGCCCCACGGCTGGTGCAGCATGATCTTGGCATGCGGCAGGGCAAACCGGCTGCCTTTGGTGCCCGCCGCCAGGACCACGGCCCCGCCCGACTGGGCCCGGCCGATGCAGTAGGTGGCGATGGGCGAGCCGACGAACCGCATGGTGTCGTAAATCGCCAGCGTGTCGTCCACGGTGCCGCCCGGCGAGTTGATGTACAGGCTGATCTCCCGGCCCTTCTTGAGGTTGTCCAGGTACAGCATCTTCATGATGACTTCGGTGGCCCGGGCGTAGTTGATCTCGCCGATCAGGAAGATGATGCGGTTCTCCAGCAGCATGTCGTCCAGACTCATCTGGCGGAAACGCTGGTACTGGCCGTACTGATCGTAGGGGCCCGTGCCCCGGTCGATATGTCTCAGGTAATCGTCTCTTGCAGACATCACGCAATCCTTTTCACGAGAGGCGTAGGGTGGGGCTTGCCCCACCGGGTTCTCTCATCACGCGGATCTCGGTGGAGCAAGCCCCACCCTGCCGCCGTTCCCACTGCTACTTCTTGTCCTCGGATTTCTTTGCCGCTTTCTTATTTTTCTCCCGTTTTTCTTCGGGTGTCTACTCGGTGATGTTCGCCGATTCGAGCAGCTTGCCGATACATTTGCCCTGGCGCACATCCAGGCGGAACTGGGCGAGCGAGCCGTCGCGCTCCATCTGCTCGCGGAGCTTC
>VGYL01000038.1 GCA_016872975.1 Planctomycetota bacterium | reverse complement strand
CCGGCGCGGTCGTGAACAATCGCGCGACCGAGGCATTGCGCGGGATGAGTGCCTCGCGCTGGCCGATCCCGCTGGCCCTGCGGCGCGGGTACGGCGTGGCCACGTTCTACTACGGCGAGATGGAGCCGGATCACATCGAAGGCTGGCGCGACGGCATCCGCGGGTATGCCTTGAAACGCGCGGGCCGCACGGAGCGGGCCCCGGATGAATGGGGCGCGCTCGGGGCCTGGGCCTGGGGACTCAGCCGGGCCTTGGACTACCTCGAGACCCAGCCCGCGGTGGACGCACGCCGGGTCGTGGTCTTCGGGCACTCGCGGCTCGGGAAGACCGCCCTCTGGGCCGGCGTTCAGGATGAGCGATTTGCCCTGGCGATCTCCAACAATAGCGGCGAGGGCGGCGCCTCCCTGGCCCGGCGAGACTTCGGCGAGAATATCGCCTACTCCATTGCCCACGCCTCGTGGCGCTACTGTGACCGTTTCCGCGATTATATCGGCCGTGCGAATGACCTGCCCTTCGACCAGCACATGCTGCTGGCGCTCCTGGCGCCGCGGCCGGTCTATATCGCCAGCGCGACCGAGGATCTCCTGTCCGATCCGAAAGGGGAGTTCCTGAGCGCGGTTCATGCGGAACCGATCTATCGGCTGTTCGGCCTCCGCGGCGTGGGCACGTCGCAATGGCCCCCGCCGGACACGCCCATCGGCGACCGCATCGGGTACCACCTGCGTACGGGCCAACACGATCTCACCGCCTACGACTGGAAGCAGTTCCTCGACTTCGCCGATCGTCATCTGCCGGACGAGACCCGCGACGGCAAGTCGCATCCGGGAGGGTGAACGGGGTCCGTCGTCTGTCTGTCTCCGTGACCTCGGTGCTCTCGGTGGTTCAAGAGTGGTGGTCGGTAGCCGGTTGACAGACAGTTCTCAGTTGACGGTCGGCCGTTCCCAGGTGAAAACTGGTAGATTGCTTCGTCGCCCTCGGCGCGAAGCGCCGCTGCGCGTCGGGCCTCGCAATGACATTTGTCACACTTCACACTCGGCCGCAGGCCGTCTATGCAGAATGGGCCCAATCGGCTCTGCGGGGAGAATGGTGGGCGGAGCCCACCCTACCATTATGTTGCGGAACGAAGCCACGTTTCGAGGTTCCGGCCGGAGCGGGCGGGCCTGGGGATTTCTCTTGCCTTTGGTCCGGCGTGGCGTAGCATACGATTCGTCGAACGGGTCCTTGTCCTTTTGGAGGTACGTGCCATGACGAAGTCAAAGTGTGCGGTGCTGGGTGTTGTGACGATTCTGATAGCCTTGGCTCCCGCGGCTCTGGGGCAGGGGCTGCCCAAGGCGTCGCCGAAGTCCGTGGGCCTGTCCCAGGAACGGCTCGATCGGATCGGGGCGCTGATGCAGCAGCACGTGGACGACGGCCTGCTGGCCGGGGCGGTCGCCCTGGTGGCCCGCGACGGCAAGGTGGCGTACCTGCGAAGCGTGGGCATGCAGGACAAAGAGAAGGGGATCGAGATGCGGCCGGACGCCATCTTCCGGATCGCCTCGATGAGCAAGCCCATCACCAGCGTGGCGGTGATGATGCTCTACGAGGAAGGACGGTTCCGCCTCAGCGATCCCGTGTCGAAGTACCTCCCCGAGTTCAGGGCCCCGAAGGTCCTGGTCATCACCCCGGCGGCCGACGGCGGCAAGGCGACCGAGCAGCTTGTGCCTGCCAAACGGGAGATTACGATCCGCCACCTGCTGACCCACACCTCCGGTCTGACCTATCACTGGGACGCCCGCGTCGGCGCCCAGTACTATGAGGCGGAGATCACACACGGTCTGGTCCAGGATCCCGACCGGCTGGCCGACGACATGAAGAAGCTCGCCCAACTGCCGCTGGTGCACCAGCCGGGCGAGGCGTACACCTACGGCCTGTCAACCGATGTGCTCGGCCGGCTGGTCGAAGTCGTTTCCGGCCTGCCCTTCGACGAGTTCCTGCGCAAGCGGATCTTCGAGCCGCTGCGGATGAACGACACCTGTTTCTACCTTCCCGACGGCAAGGTGTCCCGGCTGGCGGCGGTCTATGGGCCCGATGCTGGTGGGGCGGTGAAGCGGCTGGGGGACGGCGTTCTCGGCGACGGGCCCATGCGGATCTGCGTGACCTACCCGCACGAGGGGCCGAAGTGCTACTTCTCCGGCGGCGGCGGGCTGTGTGCCACGGTCTCGGACTACGCGCGGTTCTGCCAGATGCTGCTCAACGGGGGCGAATTGGACGGGGTCCGGCTGCTCGGCCGCAAGACGGTGGAGCTGATGACCGCCGACCACGTCGGGGATCTGAATCCCGATTCCGGGTTCGGCCTGGGCTTCGGCGTCACCCGCAGTCTGCGCGAGGCAGGCGAGCTGACCGGTGTCGGCGCCTACCGTTGGGGCGGGTTCTGGTACACGACCTTCTTCATCGATCCCGCGGAGAAGCTGATCGGTGTCTGCATGGCCCAACTGCACCCGACCGGCAAAGCGACGTTGAACAGCAAATTCGAGGCCCTCGCCCACCAGGCCCTCGTCCACTGAGGTCGCCGATACTCCGGCGGCTTCACGCGGCGGGAGAAGCAGAGAGGGTGGCGGGCTCCGGGTGCGTTTGCGGCTCCGGGCTGATGCGCGGACCGCCGACGATGACCAGGGATTTGGTCAGGCCGAGCAGGCGTTCGCGGATCAGCCGGCTCTGCGGAAACAGGGCCCGCAACTCGCGCGCATCGAGCAACCGCCACCACAGTCGATCGTAGTGGCCCCAGATCCGCCGGAGACACGGGAGCAACAGGCGCATCAGCGGCCGGGGCAGGAACTGGCCGAACGGCATGCGCGTGTGCGGCTCGATCACGAAGTACTTGTTCGGCGTTTGGACAAACCAGTTCTTCCCGATCCGCTGGATCTCGGATGCCAGCCGGGCCCGATCCTCCGGCACAAGCACGTGCTCGATGACGGAGTTGCAGTGCACGATATCGAAGTACCCGTCGGGGAAAGGCAACGTCCCGTCGGTGGGGATCAGCGCCGTCTGAAAGCCATGTTGTCGAGCCCGTTGCAGAACCTCTTCGCTGATCTCGGCCACCCAGACGTTTTCGCGGAACGGGACGACCGTGGCGATGTAGTCGCCGTAGCCGCCGCCGACATCCAGGATACGATCCTGCGGCGAAGGTCTCAGAGAACGGCGGAACAGCTCGGCCCGCTCTTCCCGGCAGCGCGTACCGACCTTGGAATGAAGGTACTGCAGCAGACGACCCATGCGATGACTCCTCCAACCTGGCTTTCACCACCCATATACCCCGGCCGTTCGGGCACTCCTATCTGTCAAAGTATACGAAGTAAACGTGGGCAGGTCAAACGCTGGCGGGCAGAACTTCGTGTGCGGCAGGCTGGAGCCTGAAGGCGGTACTGGCCCCACGAAGATGAGTTGTAGGGTGGGGCTTGCCCCACCGGGAACCCGAATCCAACGAAAAGGGGACATTCTGCTTTTCCGTCTCCGGGCAGGAAAAGCAGAATGTCCCCTTTTCCGGCGAAGGTCTGGAGGGGGCCGGGACGTCTGTGCAGGAACGGTCCGGCAGCCCGGGTACGACTTCCGCTTCTCGCCCGGGTTGAGCCCCTCCCCATGTCATTCAGAAGGGCCGCGGCCGAAACGGAGAAACAAGGTGGACGGCCGGGGCGGCGGGGGGATATACTCGCGACGCTGGAGAGACAAAGGTCTGTCCGAACAGGTGCCTGGGAGGATGAACATGCTGGCCGCGGTGCTGAAGGATTTCGACAAGCTGGTTCTGGAGGAGGTGCCGACCCCGGAGCCGGGGATGAACGAGGTGGTGGTTCGGGTCCGGGCGTGCGGCTTCTGTGCGACCGACTACAAGGCGATCAAGGGGATACGCCGGAACGTCACATTCCCGTTCATCGCGGGCCACGAGCCGGCCGGCGTGGTGGCGAAGGTCGGGATCGGGGTGTCGAACGTGAAGGAGGGGGATGAAGTGATCTGCCAGCCTTCCGGCTACTGCGGCCTGTGCATGCACTGCCGGGCCGGCAACACCCACTACTGCACGCACGCGTTCACGACCGGTGGCGATGGGCCCACCGACGTGCGGCCCGGGGCGTTTGCCGAGTACATGAAGACCGATGCCAAGTGCCTGCTGCCCAAGCCCGCCAGCCTGTCCTTCGACGCGGCGGCCCTGACCGAGCCGCTGTCCGGCGCCTGGAAGGGTGTCATTCAGTACAGCGAGATGAAGGTCGGCGACGATGTCGTGATTCTGGGCGTCGGTGGCATCGGGCTCCTGTGCCTGCTGGTGGCGAAAGCGGCGGGGGCCGGGCACCTGATCGCCGTGGACCCAAGCGCCCATGCGCGGGAGCACGCCCTGCGACTGGGAGCGACCGCGGCCGTCGACCCCGGCGAGGGGCGGACGAAAGAGAGGATCTACCGCATCCTGCCGCACGGGCCGGACCTGGTGGTCGAGGCGGCCGGTCCCATCGAGGCGGTGCGGCTCATGGCGGACCTGCGCCGCCGCGGCACGCGCTGGAACGTCTTCGGCATCACGACGCACGAAACCTTCAAGCTGGACGGCGGCCTGACACACTTTCTCGAAGCCCGCATGGATGCCAGCTTCGGCACCACGCCCCTGGCAATGCAGAAAGCCATCCGCCTGATGGAACGCGGCCTGGTCGATCCGGAGGCGATTGTCACGCACCGGTTTCCGCTCGCGGAGATCCACAACGCCGTGGTCGTGATGGGCCGGCCCGACCGCAACAAGGTTATCGTGAACCCATGACATCTTTGGAACGAGCCGATCAAAGGCCAGGGATTCGCCAGAAGTGAGACGGGGGGCAGCCTCAAGTCCTCCGAACTTGGGGAAGGCCGGACCGGCGTTTGTAGTGTGCTCGTAAGAGCATAAGATAGCGTCTGATGACGCCACTACCAACCAGGCCTTGCGGCCTTGTTGTCATCTGCGAGCTTCTTCTTGGCCCGTGGGGGGAGCGTTGTGTTTCTTGGGGGGGCTTCTTGGGGCCGGCTACCGGCCGCGGGCGGGGCGCGGGTTCTGTCCGGCGCGGCCGGACGTGCGGGGGGCTGCTGTGCCGGGGCCGCGGCCCAGGCTCCCGGCGTAGCCGCCCACAGGCATCATCGGACCGCCGTAGCCCGTGGCGAATCCCAGTGATGGGAGCGAATAGCGGGCCGGCGCGGCAACCAGGTCGCTGATATCATAGATTCGCGCCACCGGCCTGGAAACCGGCAGGGTATCCACGGTGGAGATCGTGATGACTCCGTCCCTCGCGGCGTAACCGAGCCTGGCCGATGCCCCGGCCGACAGCGAGAGCATCAGCACGTCCAGGAACTGGCCGGCGCGCAGACCGGCAACGCCGTCGAGGCCGATGGGGGTGTCCCGGTAGATTCCGGCCTCGCCGAGCGGTTTCCACAGCACGACGATGCGCAGCGGCGGCGTGGTCGCGTTCTGCAAGATGTCGATCGCCTCGCTGAGGGGTGTTTGCCGGGTGAGGGAGGCCGGCGGGCGCGGAGCCGGTGGTTTCGGCGGGTCCGGCCGCGCCGGCGCCACCGGTGCCTCGACTTCGGCCGGTTTCGCGGGCAGGTTGGGATCGGCGGCGCGTCCCACGACCGCCAGAAGGGCGGTAAGGCCCAAGGCGAGCGCCGCATTCCAGTTCGCGGTAAGTCGAATCCTTCCCATCTTGCACCTCTTCTGTCGGCGGACGAGTCGAGCCCACGTTACACAGTCGGGCAGGCGACTGCTCAGATGCTACATTCTCATTGTACCCGGCCTGGAGCCGGCGGGCAAGGCCGACCGACGTGCCGCCGGAGAATCCCGGACGCGCCGAGGCGCAGAGCATCCGATGGAGACCGATCGGAGGAAGACCATTCCGACCCGGATTCACGCGGAGGAACGCCGATTTTCCAACCGATTGACCAGCTACGGACTACCGCTCTTCCATCAACACCTTCTCCCCGCGACTTGTCATTTACTGCCCGCAAAATCGCTTTTCGGTACCTTCTTTCTTGCTTCGGCCCCCAATTTCTGCCAGAATACCTCTATCCGCCTGGATGAAGCGTTATTGGCATGGTTGTCGTGAAATGGCCGGCATGGGGCCGAGGCAGCGTGGGAAGGCGTGGAAAAAGGTACTGGATGCCTTTGAGTTTCTCTTCGTGGTTTCGCGCCTTCGGTTGCGGCCCAAGGCCGCCCGAAGCTCGCCATGACAGGGTTGTGGTTCAAGGGATGGAGGTGACTATGTGGCACGTAGAAATGGGGAGTGTGTGTCGGCGCGCGGTCTGGGCCGGGGGCCTGTGCCTGGTTCTGGCCGGGATGGCGGCCGCCCAAGTCGTGACCGTCAGTTTCCAGAACGGCGTCAACGGCTACAACGGCACGTTCGACCGCCAGATCGGCGAGAGGGACGTGGATCACAAGGACGGGAGCACCGTCCCGAACTATTTCCTGGACGGGTTCGCCCCGAATGGGAGCTCGCCCGACGCGCAGGGACTCGTGCGGTTCGATGACATCTTCGGGACCGAGCCGAACCGGATTCCGGCCGGGGCGACCATTCTGAGCGCCGAGCTGATCCTGACCACCAGTCGGGTGGGAAATGCCCAGACGGGCGGTCCCTACGGCGTCGCGGGCCTGCTTCAGCCGTTCGATTCCAAGACATCCTACTTCGTGAGCTTCGCCACGACCACCAACATGGGCAGCCGCGGTCCCTGGTGGCAGGACGGCTCGGCGACCCGGCCGGTGGGCGGCTACGGCGCCCAGGCCCAAGGCGCCACGGCCGGCGCCAATGTGGTCTCGATCGTGCAGTCCTGGGCGGACGGGGCGCCGGCGCATGGCTTTGCCATTCAAGCGGGCTTGGGCGACTCGACCAGCGTGCAGGTGAGCACCACGGACGGCTGGTCGATTGGCACGACGGGCGCGCCCCTGCCCGACGAGCGGCCCCGGCTGACGGTCGCGTATACGACCGTTCCCGTCGTGAGAAAGACCTTCCAGAACGGGCTCCAGGGCTATGCCGGCACGACGATGGCCATCGTCCGCAGCGGCGCGAATGCTCTGATCGAGGATACCACCGCTCCTTCCGACCCCGAACGAACCGAGGACGGTGCGGCCCTCAACCAGACGTTTCTCGATGGGGTCCAGTTCTCCGATGTCGCCGGCAACACCAGCTCGCCGGACGATCTGGCCCTCCTGAAGTTTGCCGACGTGTTCGGCTCGGAGCCGAATCAGGTTCCGCC
This sequence comes from Planctomycetota bacterium, assembly GCA_016872975.1. Lineage (GTDB taxonomy): Bacteria > Planctomycetota > Phycisphaerae > Sedimentisphaerales > Anaerobacaceae > PLanc-01. The sequence goes on along the minus strand of VGYL01000038.1, from coordinate 10,186 downwards.
GAATGTGCCCGTGACCAAGGCGTGGGTGGTGATCACCACCGGGGACACCAACGCGAATGCGCGCAGCGTGGGCCCCTATGCGGCGTATCCGATGCTGCGGCCCTGGGACGTAACCTCGCTGCATTCGTCTTTCGGAGCGGTCAACGGGTTGCAGGGCAGCGATGGCGACATTGGCCCAGTCCTCGCTTCCCTGTACGGCTTCATCCGCGGGGCCGAGGTCTGGTTCGACGTGACCGCCTATTTGGAAGGCGTTCGCACCGGGGCGGCCGACTACGGGGTCTCCCTCCAGGCCAACGGCACCGCCGATGGCTGGCAGATCCACACCACCGGCTCGACCACTCCGGACGCCCGTCCCCGGCTGGTCGTCTACTCGGCAGACCTCCGGACCCCGTGAGTCCGGGGTGACGGACGCGCACGGAGGACGGTGCCGACCGGATGCCAGCGCTCGCGCTCGTCCGGCACGGATTGGTGACCGGTTGCGGTTGCGCGGCTCGTTGCGTCCTGCGGTTGCGTCGAGCGTGACGTCGGACGTTCGACGTCCGACGAAACGAGCCGCGCCACCGCAACCGTCTCGGGTGCGGGGCTGTGTACCGGGGTCCCTACGTGCGCAGGGGCTTGCGGATGCGGGTGATCAGCCAGGGCTCTTTTTCCTGGATCATCTCGCACTGGATCGAGCAGGTGGGCCGGTACTTCTGTGTGATGTTGGTCTCGTCGGTCCTGGAGCGGATGACGAAATCCCCGGCCTCATTCATCGAGAAGTTCCATTGGTGCAGGCCGACATACTGGACGGTCTGGGCCTCGTTCGGATGGTGCTCCAGGAGCACGAAACAGCCCGGCCGTGTCACCGCGATCATCTCCGCGATGGCCTTCTCGGGATCGTACGAGTGGTCGATGCAGTTGCGGGCGTACACCAGGTCGAACGTGTTCGGGGCGAAGTGCCGGGTGAGCCTCTCTCCCTCGGCCTTCACCGTGCGCACCAGCGGCCGCACGACTTTCTTCATCTTCCGGAGCATCTCACGGTCACCGCTCGGCAAGCACAGGGGGTACGCCGGGGCGATCATTTCACGAGGGGCGGCAACGGCAACCTCTCCTCGGATCGTTGCAGAGACTCCACGTTGGCGGCGAGGACGTACTGGCCGCGCCGGATTTCTTCGAGCGTCCGGGCCGCCGCCGTCAACACCTTCTCGTTCTGCTCCTGGGCTATGATCCGCTCCAGCAACGCGACCGTCTGTTCCTCCGGGTAGTTCTTGAGCGCGTAGATGGCGGCCGTCCGACCGTATTCGGCGGAGACCTCCTTGTTGCCCGCGGCCGCATAGAGCAGAGCGGCGTGCGCCTCCGGGCTATCGATCTGGGTGATCGTATGGAACATCTGGGCGCTCTCGCCCGGCGGGCTGGCCTCGAGCCGCTGGAGCAGATGGCTGACGCACCGGGCGTCGCCGACCCGGGCCAGGGCCGCGATCGCCGCTTCCTGGAGGCTGTCCTGCGGGGGCGAGGTCACCGGCCCCGCCAGCGACAACAGGGACTCACTGGCCTGGGGCGAGCGGATCTGGCGGACGAACTGCGCGAGGCGCTCGATTTCGAGCTCGGTCGACGCCGCATCGTAGCGGGCAATGATCTCGTTGAGGACCGGGGCGTCCGCCATGCCGGACAGGGCGGCGCCGGCCGCACGCACCACAGCGGCATCGTTCGATTGCAGCGCGATTTCCAGCAGCAGCGACCAGCTATCATGGTTGCCGATCTCCGAGATCCGCTTGCACAATCGCTCCTTGTAGGACCCTTCGCCCGTTTGCGTGAGCCGGTCCAGCAGGGCGCCGGTGGCATGCAAGGTCCCGATCCGGGCCAGCGCGGTGGCCGCCCAGAGGGAGGCTTCACTCTGTTCCTGTGCGAGCAACCGGCTCAGAGGGGCGACGGCCTCGTCGCCCATTGCCACCAGTTCCGCCAAGCGTTGCTTGAGGCCCAGGTGGTCTTCCTCCTCGACCGCGATACACAGGAGGGCGACGATTCTGGCCGGACCCTCCAACTGGCTCAGATTGACGGCGTACCGCCCTTTGCCGACGACGGAAGACGCCTGGCCTGAGTTCCCCGCCGCTCCGCCGTTGTGAAGCGTGCGATTCCCCGCGCCGTCGGGCAGGGCCGAAGATGCCGGCAGGTGCCTGGCGAACTCCCCAGCGGATCGCACCAGGCTGTCCGTGACGCCGCTGCCGGCCGGATGGGGGTGTTCCCGCGTTGCCGGGGGCGGCGACTCCTCCTGAATGGAGCGGTTGACCACGTGAAGAATCGCCAGGGTCGCCAGGAACAGCGCGGGAAAGACCAGCAGCGGCCATTCGAAGCGCCTTGGGTCCTTGTGACCCTTGCCCCTCATCGTTCCGCGTGGTTTCTGCTTGCTTTGCGAATCGGTCTTTTTCATATCCGTCTCAGGAAGACCTCTCCGGCCGGCCCGGCGTGAACCGAGCCGACCGGAAGGTCATGGTGCGATCCCTCAGCGAAGGGACGCTTTTCGGGATCCAGGCCGCGCGCGCCGCGCGGGCTATTTGGATTTGCCATAGGTCCCGGTGCGGATCTGGGCCATCTCGTCCGGGGTGAGAACATCCTTGAAGATGACCATCTCATCGAGCAGGCCATCGAAGAACCGGGTGGCCGGGAGGCCCTGCCGTGTGCCGAGGTACACGTCTGCGTCACTGACCGTGATGTTGCTCTTCATCGTGCCCGTGTTGTTGGCCACGACGGTTCCGGACTCCTCGCTCCAGACGTTGAGGCGGTAACTCCTGTCACTGTCCTGGTAGGTGATGACCACATGGTACCACTTGCCCGTGACGACTGCCGGCGGGGTCCACACGTCCTCATACTTCTGGGAGGTGGGGGTCCCGATGAAGAAGCCGACACTGCCGCCGTCCCCGACCATGGTGGTGAAGGTGATGACCCCCTTCACGTCGTCCGCCTTCGAGATCGGATCGCGGGTTTGACCGGCCGGCGGCAGCGAGGACAGTTTCATCCAGAAGGCGATCGAGATCGTCTTGGGGGCCGTGGGGCCGCTGAACGGAAATGCCGGAGCGAGAGCCGCGTGCGGAATCCAGAGACAGCGTTTCTCACTGGCCTTGAACTGCGCCGAGCTGCCCCCTTCCTTCTTGTCGGCGGCGACCGTGGTCACGCCCTGATTCTGCAGGGTATGGGTGCCCACGCTGTCGGTGGTCACCTTGGTGGATTCGAAGCGCCACAGCGCCACGCAATCCGGATCGGAGGCGAAGTTGTTGCCCGACGGGGCCGGCGGCGCGCTGGTCCCGTACGTCGCCTTCAGGGTCACTCCCGCATACGCCAGATAACCGCGCAGCATGATGTACCAGGTGGCGGTGGCGGGCTTGGTCACGTCCACCCTCTCGGTGTTGCCGATGAGGAAGGGACGGTAATCCCAGCTCGTGATGGTCGGCTTGGAACCTCTCTTGACATACAGATCGACATCGCCGGTGCCGCCGGAGATCTCGATGGTGAGGAAGCTCTGACTCGCCGGAACGTCGATCTTATAGAATTTCTCGCTGCCGGCGGTGCCCGACAGGCCGGTAACCGCCACGCCGTTGGTCAGCGTCGTGATCTGCTCCGGTACCGGCGTGTAGGTCGCCTTCAGGGTGACGCCATCATAGGCGGCGTATGCTTTGAGCATGATATAGTAGGTCCCGGCCGCCGGATTCGTGATGCTGACCGTCTCATTGTTTCCGAGCAGGTAAGGCCGATAATCCCATTCGCTCTGCGTGGGTTTGGACCCTCGACGGACGTACAGATCGACGTCGCCCGTGCCGCCGGACACCACGATTTCGAGCTTCTGCTGTCCGGCGGGAACGTCGATCTTGTAGAACCTCTCGCTGCTCGTGGTGCTCTTGAGGCCGGTGACGGCGACACCGTTCTGCAGCGTGGTGATCGGGTCCGGGCCCGGCGTCGTGCCGCCGCCGTAGGTGGCCACCAGCGTGACGCCGGCGAAGGCCTGGTAACCCCGGATCATGATGTACCAGGTTCCGGCGGCCGGGTTGTCGACGGCGACGGTTTCATTGTTGCCGAGGAGATACGGGCGGTAATCATATTGCGAGGTCGTCGGCACCGAGCCTCTGCGGACGTACAGATCCGCGTCGCCCGTGCCGCCGGACATCTGGATCTCCAGCTTCTGCTGCCCGGCCGGAACATCGATCTTGTAGAACCTCTCGGTGCCCGCCGTCCCCGCGATGTTGGCGACCGGCACGCCATTCGAGAGCGTGACAATCCCAGGGGTGCTGCCGCCCTTGACGGCGTACTTGACGGAGAGGGTCACGCCCTCGTACGCTTTCGCGGCTTTGAGCAGGATGTACCAGGTTCCTGCCACACTGTCCCCGCTGAAGCCGACGCTCTCGGTGTTGCCGTTCCCGGGGTCCGAGGGCCGGTAATCGTAGCTGGACGTGGTGGGCTTGGATCCTTTCTTGAGGTACATATCGGCGTTGCCGGTGCCGCCGGAGATGGCAAACGAGATCTCGTCCGTCCCCGCGGGCGCGGTGATTTTGAAGAACTTCTCGCTGCCCGAGTCGCCGGCGAGGTTGGGGACTGGTACCCCATTCTGGAGGGTGACCACTTGGCCCCAGGAGGCTTGGAGCGTCACGTTGGCATAGTTGCTGTAGCCGCGAATCATGACAAACCAGGTCCCGGCGGCGGGGGCCTCGATGTTCACGCTTTCCTCGTTGCCGGCCAGGAACGGACGGTAGTCATAGGACGTCGTGGTCGGGGGCGTCTTGAGCTTGACGAACAGATCGGCGTCGCCGGTGCCGCCCGACATGCGGATCTCCAGGCTCGTCTGCCCGGGCGGCAGGTCGATCTGGAACAGCTTCTCGCTGGCGGCGGCGCCGGAGAGATTCGTGACGGGGACCCCGTCTTCCAGCGGCGTGACGCCGGGCGTGGTGCCGCCGCCGCCAAAACTGGCCAGCAGCGTGACGCCCGAGAAGAGGCTGTACCCTCGAATCATAATGTACCAGGTGCCCCCGTCGGGCGTCTCGACGCTCACCGTTTCATTGTTGCCCAGGAGGAACGGTCGATAGTCGTAGCTGGTGGTTGTCGGCAGCGAGCCTCTTTTCACGTACAGGTCGGCGTCGCCGGTGCCGCCCGACATGGCGATTTCGAGTTTCGCCTGGCCGGCGGGCACCTCGATGCTGTAGTACATCTCCCCGTTGGCGGGCCCTTCGATGCCGGTGGCGGGCACGCCGTTGGCCAGGGACTTGACCGAGACCGACGCCTCATAGGTGGCCTTGAGCGTCACACCGGAATAGCTGGTGTAGCCGCGCAGCATGATGTACCACGTCCCGGCGGCCGGGGTGTTCACGTCCACGGTCTCGTTGTTGCCGACCTTGAACGGCCGATGGTCGTAGCTCAGGGTCGTGGGCAGGGAGTTTCTGCGGACGTACAGATCGACGTCACCGGTGCCGCCGGAGGTGCTGATCGACAGCGTGTCCTGCCCGGCCGGAACGTCGATCTTGTAGAATTGTTCGGTCCCGGCCCCGCCGGAGAGCCCGGTGACGGCGACGCCGTTGCTCAGAGCCGTCGGTTCCGCCGCGTACGTCATCGAGGCGAGGACACCGAATGCCGCCACGAGGACCAGGAAACGCCTCTCGCTTGTTCTGTTTGCACTCTTCATGTCAGACTCCTGTCTACAAGGTTCAGTACAGACTATCGATGATTCGTAATCATCACAGTGAACATCGGATCGCTGGGACTGTTGCATAAGCATATACGCACGCCAAGCTAAATTGTGTCGTCCATGATCGTCCTCCTTTTCGAATTGACAACGGCCCGTCGGGCGGCTCTGTGCGCAGACCCATCGATTGGAAACGGGGGACAGTCCGAGAAAACACAGATGCCCTCAAGGGCCGAGGGTGGTGACTGATTGGATGTGGATGTAAACAACGCATCGTCGAACCCGCACACAAAGTGTGCCTAGGGCAAAGCCGCAAGTGGCGAAACTTGCAGCTTGTTGCTGCCCGAAAAATTCAACGCTGGTTGTTTGGCGGTTATTCTCATATTACCACCTTATCCCCGGCGTGTCAAGTCTCCTGTCGTCGATTCTGCGGAATTTTGCATTATTTTTGTTCTGCCCCGGCCGGTGGGAGCCCGATAACCCGCCACTTCTGTCGATCGCGCCGGTTTGTGGCATCCGGCGCCGGTCCTGCCAGGTTGACACCGGAAAACCGCAAAGGCGACAGCTTCTCCGTCCCCGCGGGGTCTGCCATCCAAGCTGCAAACGTGGGCCGCGGAAGGACTTACAGTGTCGCTGCTTTTCCTGGCACGCGGCTTGCTAATGACCCCGTAGGCACAAGATGAAGAACAGATGAGGTCATGTAACGATGTATGGCCATCAATCTCTATGAGCAGGGGACGCCGTGGTCCTGACGGCCGAAATCCCGGGCGTCAAGCCGGACGACCTGGAGCTGACGGTCCTGGGCGACTCCGTGCGGCTGCGGGGCCGGCGCCCGGAGGAGCCGTCCAACGGCAATCGCATGTATCGCCGGGAGCGTGCCGCCGGAGCGTTCGGCCGTACCGTGACGCTGCCCGAGAGCATCGATCCGGACTCCGTTCAAGCCGAGTATCGCGACGGCGTCCTGCGCGTCCGGATGGAGAAGGCCGAGAAGGCCAAGGCCAGGAAGATCGAGATCAAAGCGTAATCCCGGTGGGAGAAACTATTTCTGAATCAGGAGGTCTGGAATATGGCTGCGGAACTGAAACCCAGGACAGCAGAACAGACACAGGCGGTGCGCCGCGAGGAGCAACCGCGGTACTTTCAGCCGGCCGCCGACATTGCCGAGACGGCCGACGCGGTGATTCTGAAGCTCGACATGCCCGGCGTGGCGAAAGAAGACGTCGATATCACGATTGACAAGGATATGCTCAGCATTGTCGGCAAGGCTCAGCCCGAGGAAGCGGGCGAGCCGGTGTACCGGGAGACCTACGTCGGGGACTATCGCCGCCAGTTCACGCTCGCGAGCGATGTCAACCGCAACGACATCTCCGCCGCCATGAGCGACGGCGTCCTCACCGTCACCATCGGCAAGGCCGAGAAGATCAAGCCCAAGAAGATCAAGATCGCCGCGGCTTCATAGAACGCCTGGAGGTCCCATGCCGGGCGGCGCCCCAACCGGCGCCGCCCGGCATCTTTTCCACGATCCGCTCCAAGGCAAAGGAATCTGCCGGGTGGCTGCTGCAAGGCCTTGGTTTGTAGTCTGCTCGTAAGAGCATATCCGATAACGCCTTGCGGCGTCACTGCGAACGCACTGCAGGCAGCCACCAGGTTACGCCACGCCACGTCCCAGCCTTTGCGCGGATCGTCGTTATTTTTCAACGACCCGGCAGAAGCGAAGAAGCAGAGGAAGCCACAGAGGTCCCGGAGCACACAGAGAAGAAAGGCAAGACGGATCTCGGACGGTCTTCACGTCTTGTCCTCCTGACCAGCTTCCGGACGGCGCAGGCTGTAAGTCCCGAGACATAAAGGCGCTAAAGAAACCGCAGATTACGCAGATTTTCGCAGATTCAGGAAGAGAAGCGGCAGGGAGAAAGCAAGAAGGCGCCACGCGGTCCCTTGTCTCTTCCTTTTGGATTCTCCTTGAGAATCTGCGGACACCGCGCCTGCGGAGAGATCAATCTGCGCCATCTGCGGTTTCTTCGGATTCGGTTGCGGCCGAAGGCTGCTCTTTGACTCTCACGTACCCGTCCCGCCTTATGTTGCTTCTTTGCCCGTTGGCGCATTTGACCGAGGAGCCCTCATCTGGTACACTACAGGTCGAGATAAGACCGTGCCGGCACGCGACGGTACTCGATAATCGAATCGAAACGCGGGGGACGGAGGACAGAAAACGATGGCTCGGACATATCCGTCGGTTATACGGATGATCCCCTTCCTGGTCGCGCTGTCCCTCCTCAGTCCGCCTGTTCACGCCCAGTACAGCGGCGGCCGCGGCACGGCCCAGGACCCGTACCAGATCGCCACGGCGGCCGACCTGATCGCCTTGGGTGAGACTCCCGGAGATTACGCCGGGTACTTCGTCCTGACCGCCGACATCGATTTGGACCCGAAACTGCCCGGCGTCAAGGTCTTTGACATGGCGGTCATCGCTCCTATCGCGGTCACAGGCAAAGGCTACGTGGGAGTCCCTTTCCTGGGGGCCTTCGATGGCAACGGCCACACGATATCCCGTCTGACAATTCGGGGCGAGGGCTACCTGGGGTTCTTTGGGAGATTGGGGATAGGGGCCAAGATCAGCGACTTGGGGGTGGTCGATGCAAACGTCACAAGCAGTCGGGCCTACGTCGGCGGATTGGTCGGATACCACCTTGGGACTGTGAGCCAGTGCTACAGCACCGGCTCCATCAGCGGCACTGACTCCGTCGGCGGTCTGATTGGACGCAATGGAAGTCAGGGACGCAGAGATTATCCTGCGGATATTGACAGAAGTTACTCCCTCGCCCGCGTCAGCGGAGAGACTTTTGTCGGCGGACTTGTGGGCGAGTACTGGTGTGGTACGACCCGCCAGTGCTACAGCGCAGGTACGGTCAATGGCAGTGCGAAGGTCGGAGGACTGGTGGGCGGCGGAGGGGCGTGGTACGTAACCGAGTCCTTCTGGGATGTGGAGACAAGTGGATTGGCTGTCAGCAGCGCCGGCCAAGGCAAGACGACGGCGCAAATGCAGGCGGCTGGCACTTTCGACGGCAAGGGTCATACCGTCTCCCATCTTACGATGAGCGGTGGTGACAAATTGGGCTTCTTCGGTGGACTCGACGTCGGGGCTGAAATCAAGGACCTCGGGATCGTCGATGCCAATCTGAGCACTTCAGGGACGTACATCATCGGTGGCCTGCTGCGGTACAATAGGGGTTCCGTAACCCGCTGCTACATCAGCGGCACGGTCAATGGCGTTTTCCACGTCGGTGGGCTGGTAGGCTTCAACGAAGGCATCGTGAGTTGTTGCTACAGTGCGGCTGGGGTTAGCGGAGTCATGTGGATCGGCGGCTTGGTGGGCTACAACTCGGGCAAGGTAGGGGAGTGCTACAGTACGGGCGTGGTCTTGGGCAGTTCTTACACCGGCGGGCTGCTCGGTTACAATAAGCTCGGCGATGACAAGGTGACCGGCTGCTTTTGGGACACCGCCAGCTCGGGTACATTCATCAGTGCCGGTGGGACCGGCAAGTCCACCACCGAGATGCGGACGGCAAAGACCTTTCTGGATGCCGGCTGGGATTTTGTGGGCGAAACCGCCAACGGCATCGATGATATCTGGTGGATCAACGAAGGCAAGGACTATCCGCGTCTGTGGTGGGAAACCCCTGCGATTGGTGATCGATGATGGATGATTGATTGATGATCGGGAGGATGGGAGATCATGAGGACGGGCCTTGCGACTCTGACGGTGTGTCTGCTGGCTTCTGGTGCCGTCTCGATGCCGGCGCGGGCGGCGGGGTGGAAATGGTATGAGCCGGTGGGTGAGGTCGTGTTGCCTCCGGGCGATGCCAACGTCCCCCGGGCCGTCGAGGAGAAGGATGGGTACGTCTATCTGTTGGCCCGGGAGGGGGTCCTGTATACGTATGACCTCTTCGGCCTGCCGCGGCAGCGGTCCTATACCGCCTACAGGGCGCCGGTGGGCAAGCTGCCTTGCCACGGCAATGGCAACGGCGTCTTGAGACACGGAGACTATCTCTACGTCTTCGGCCGCAACGGAATTCAAACGGTAGATGTGCAGGAACCCAATCGGCCTGTGCTGCTCGGCTTGAAGAACGACCTGAACATCTTCAACTTGGTCCGCTACGAGAACTACCTCGTTGCGGCCGGATGGGAAAAAGTCGCGGTCTATTCCATCACCCAACCGTCGGACCCGAGCCTGCTGTCGGAATTGAACCTGGGCGCGGAACAGCGGGTCTGGTCCGCCGCCGTGAACGGCCGCACCCTGTACGTCTGCAACTGGACCACCGACGCGGAAGGCAGCTATACGAACTCTCTGACCGCAATCGACTTCTCCAATCCCGCGCAGCTTGCTGCGCTCAACGCCATCGGCCGGGACGATCAGGCTTAGTGATCGCGCAAAAATAATCTGAACAAATTATTGTTGATCGATGTGAAAGATTGTGGATAATACGTGCATGCAGGATGCACAGACTGTCGCACGGATTCAAAGCAAGTACCGGTCGTTGGAGCTGG
>VGYL01000037.1 GCA_016872975.1 Planctomycetota bacterium | reverse complement strand
GCTCCACACGCTGCCTTTCCACGGACTGTCCGCCGCGGCCTCGTTGGCCTCATCGACCCGCCAGTAGTAGGTCTTGCCCCATTCCAGGGGAAGCTCCTTCGGCGTGTAGGTGGTGGCCTTCAGGGCTTGTTGGCCGCGATAGATGCCCGCCGTCGCAGGCGTGGCCTCGGCCACCGCGGCCGGGTCCGCGCCGAAGTACACATCGTGCTTGGCCGCCTTGTCTCCCTGGGCCCAACTCAGGGTAGGCGTGTGTCGGACCTCGACCGCGCCGAAAGCCGGCTCGGGACTCCGGGCCCGGACCGGCAGGGAAAAGGCCCCTTGCGGAATGGCCTGCTTGGGCTGATACGGAGTCCGCCAGGAAGGAGTGCTCCAGTACAGCATCGCCCGTGCCTCCGACGTATTCTCGTAATACTCCATGACGATGCCGTACTTCTGCCCGGCCGCGAGGGGCAGGATTCCGAACCATTCCACGCCGGATTGCTGGCCCCATTTGTCGAAGAGCAGTTGGTCATTGACCCACAGACGCACCCAATCCTTGCAGTTGCTGGTGAAGGTCCAGTCCGCCGTGAACGGCACCTCCAGCTCGCCCGTCCATCGGACCGAGAAGTTGTCGGGGACCTTCGCATCCGGGGTGCCGGACCCCCAGGTGAAGTTGATGCCCGGGTCCGTACGGGTCAACACCAACGTCGCGAAATCGCCCTTGTAATACTCTCCTTTCAGACCGCTGCCGGCGCGCATCGTGGTGAAGCGCCAAACGTTGCCCTTGTGCGTCGTCTTGCCGTCGAACTCGTCGACCCGCCAGTAATAGGTCTTCTCGACCGCCAGGAGGCCGGGATCGTAGGTGGTCTTGGTCTGCGGCGGGGCGCCGGTGGCGTTCGTCACTTTGGCCAGATCGTCGCCGAAGTACACGTAGTGCATCACCGCCGCGCGGCCCGGGCTGAAGCTCAGGTCCGCGTCGAGGCCGATCCATTGGGCGCCATCCGATGGGTTCGGGTTCCAGGCGGTCGAGGGCCGAAGCACGAAGCTCCAGATGTCGCCCTGCCACGGACTGTTGGGATCACCGGGTTTCACCCCGTCGATTCGCCAGTAGTAGGTCGTGCCCCAGGCCAGATCGGTGGCCGTGAACTTCGCCTCCGTCACGTTGCCCTTGAACGTGTCGCCGGCGCCGTTCTTGACATCCTCCAGACTCTTGCCGAGGTACACGTTGTGGGAGACCGCGTACGCGCCCGGCAACCACTCCAGGACCGTCGTGGTGTTGTCAATCTCCGTGCCGTTGCCCGGCTTGGGATGCGCGGCCTTCTCGGAGGGCAAGGCCTCCAGCGCCAGCAGATCCTTGATCTGCGCCTGTGACAGCGCCCGCGTGAACAGATAGAACTCGTCCATCAGGCCGGTGAACGGCCGGGCGTTGTCGATGTTATAGCCGACGCGCGCCCCCGTGCCCCAATCCGCGATGAGTTGGCCGGGAGCCACGGAGACCGGGGCAACTACTTCCCCATTGACGTACAAGGCTCCTTTGCCGGTCGCGCTGTCGTACGTCCCTGCATAGTGGAGCCATTCATCCCACCCATGGGTGCCTACCCCATTGAGGTTGAAGATCGTTGCCGACCCTTTGGCGCGGAGCAGCCAGCGAAACGTGCCGTTGTCATTGATCTGGGGATGAATGACCCAGGTGTTGTCCGCGGCCCGGCAACTGAGGATGGCGTGATCCTTGCCGGTCTTGCGGCAGTTGACCCAAGCGGCCAGCGTGATCGCCGACGTGGGGATATCCGCCGCCGGATAGCGCGGGCTGTCCAGATCGAGATAGCTGTACTTGGTCGGCCCCCACTCGCCCAGGAACTCGGCCGCGCCGTACCACTTGATGCCGCTGGGCGCGCGGGAGACGTCGCCGCAGACCGTCCCATGGTGGCCCTTCCCCGATTCGTCGGGGACGATGGCGCCGACCTCTTCATAGGAGTAATAAATGACCAGATTCGGGTCCCTGGGGATTTCGGCCCGTACCCCGCCGGTGACGGTCAATACGGCGAGGAGACAGATGGCGTACAACGATGCTTTCCACATACTCGTCCTCCTTCAAGAGATGGCCCACAATGTCAACCGTCCGAGGTCATATAACCCCGGGCACACTCCCAACATCCGGCGTGTCCACGGCTGCCTTGCGACGATATGCGAATCTCAACGCGTTCCAGGCACGGGTACGTCAAGGTACGAAATGCATTGTGCCTCTGCGGTATATCCATACCATATTTCCCCCGCCCTGGCAAGTAGAAACGCGGCCCGATGGGACAAACGCCCAATCCCACGCGCCGTGGGGTGGGGTGACAGCGTCAACCGCAGTCCTCGATGCCCGGCGATGGTCGTTCGCACGGGAAAGCCGGCAGCGTCGTGCTGCGGCAGTTCCGCTTGCCGGTACCCTCCGCGTTGCGAAGTTCTCAGGCGAAGAACGTATGACTCATGGGCGAGACGCCATGCTACGAATTCTCGGCCAGGCGGACCATCGTCTCGTAGTTCTGCAGTATTTCGGGTGTGATGTGCCGGCCGTTGGGGGCGGCCGAGGGCATCAGAACGAAGCCCCGGCCTTGTCCCTGTGTGCCTTCCGCGAGGGTCTGTGCGACGAGACGTTCGAAGGCGGCCGGCTCCAGTGACTCCAGGGCCGCCAGTTCGATGTTCCCGAACAGGACCAAGCGATTGCCATAGTTGCGGCGCACGTAATCGAGGCTCACGTCGCCTTGGGGCGGCGGCTCGATCGGGTCTGTCGCGTCCGCGCCCATTTCGCAGATCGCGTCCAGAATGGCGCGGAGCCGGCCGTGGCAGTGGACGCGGGCGAAGCCGCCGTGTTTGTGGATGGCCCGGACCATCGGCTCGGTATAGCGAGCGACGTACTCTCGGAACAGGCGCGGCGGCAGGAACGGTTCCGCCGCGTATTCCGGGCCATAGATCCGCCAGAGATGGCCGGGGAAGGCTTGTGACACGCGCTCGGTCCGCGCGTGGAGCGGGCGCGCGAGCTTCTCCAGAAGCTGATGAAGCAGCGCCGGCTCCGTCAGGGCGACGGTCAGGAAGTCCTCCATGCGAAAGAGCGAGGCCGCCGCGCAGACAGGGTCTTCCGTGTCCACCATCACGATCCCGCGGTCGCCGACCCGCTCATCCGCATCGATCAGTCGGGCGACGTCGATGTCTTCCGCGAAGAACTCCTCCGGCAGTTGCAGATAGGCCTGGAGATCGTCGGTGTTCTTGAGCAGGTGCTCGGTCGTCCAGACGGTGTCCACGTCGGGGCTGCGGCGGGTCGTGGAAGACAACGCCCGGCCGCCGATCCGCATTGTCACGCACGTACAGTGCCAGCGGTCCTCAACGTAACGGCGTACCCGCATAAGGGCGGAGGTTGTAGGGTGGGCTGTGCCCACCGTCGATGTCTGGTGCTCGTCGGAATTGGTGGGCACAGCCCACCCTACGGCCGCCGCCCGTGGATCCCAGGAGCGGGCGCGCACGGCGCTGCGCATTCGGATCAGGTCGGTTCGCTCTTCCGCCAGTTGCAGCAAGGGCCGCCAGGAGGGCTCGTTATAGACGTTGAATTCGTCCGGGTCGGAAGGATCGATAGCGAATCCGCCGATCTCGTAGAAGTTGACCGCGGGCCGATCCACCGGCTCGCCCCGCAACGTTGCCATCAAGCGTTCACGTGAAGTCATACTCCGAGTTCTCAGTTCACAGTTCTCAGTCCCCAGCCGTCGGTCAACTGGGAACCGTCAACTGACAACTGTCAACTTCCCTGAAGAGCCTCTTGGCACAACTTGCGGTACTTGCCCTGTTCGCCCCGGCCGCCGTCCGGGCCTGCCGCGCCCTCTTTCCAGGCGGCCTTGGCTTCGTCCGGGCGTCCGAGGGATTGCAGCGTCTTGCCGCGCCAGTACTGGGCGGCGGCCTCCTGGGGGCGATTCGGCCGGCCGACGCCGATGTTCTCCGGATAGGTCAGCGAGGCCTCGAAGTCCTTCAGGGCGCCGGCGAAGTCCCGGGCCTCGAAGCGGCTCTGGCCGCGTCTCATGTGCGCCCCGTGGAAGAGCGTCCAGGTGATCGTCTGGCCTTCCCAGTTCACAAAGTACGGCGTGGCCGCCAGCAGGCGGATCGTGTCCTCGTATCGCTGCTCCGCACTGTACGCCTGGGCCAGCATGATGATGATATCCGCACGCCGCAACCCGTCGGCGGGCGTGGACTCCAGCAGCTCGATCGCCTCGGGCCGCTTCGACTGGGCCATGAGAATCTCCGCCAGGTCCCGATAGAGCGTCTGGTCCCTGGGCCGCGCCTCGATCGCCTTGCGGTACCACTGCTCGGCCTTGGGCAGGTCGTTGCCCGCCCCCCAGGCATAGAGCCCGAGGTTGCGGAACGCCACGCTGAGCGCCGGGTTCAGCTCGCCCGCCTTTTGCCAGTGGTCCATCGCCTCGGCGGGACGGCCGAGATGGGTGTACAAATTGCCCAGGTGCAGATGGGCACAGGCGTCGCTCGGATTCTCCTGCAGCGCGTACCGGAGCACGTCCAACTCCTGCGGGCGGGACGGAAACACGAAGTCCTTGTACGTTACCGCCGCCCGGCGGAGCCATTCCTGGGACGCATCTGCGTCCTGTGTCGCGGGCGGGACGCCCGCGCCGCGCAGGCGGGACGCCCGCGACACATTGAGCCAAGCCAGGTAGTACATCGGCAAGGGGCTGCGCTGGGCCGCCGGGACCGCCTCCACGCAGACGGCGTGCAGCAGCTTGGACGCCTCTTTCGCCAGGCCCATCTCGGCAAGCAGCAGGGTCGTCTCCAGCATCTCGAAGTCAACCTCGCCCACAAAGCTCCGGGCCTCTTTCACGAAGGCCGCCAAGGCCTTGGGACCCTGCAAGGCCAGCAGGGCCCGGGGCGCCAGGTTCGTCGGGTCCACCAAGACGGCCTGCCGGGCGTACTTGAACGCCGCGGCCCGATCCCCCGCCGCGTACAGGGCCAGCAGCCAACGAGCGCCGGCCAACGCGTCGTCCGGGTTCATCCGGGTGGCCCTCTCAAGGGCACTGAGGGCCTCGCGCCGCTCGCCCAACGCCATGTGGGCCCGGCCGGCCAGATCGAACGCCAGCGAGCCGGTGCCGATGCACCGCGTCGCCTCGCGGGCACAGCGCAGCGCCTCGTTCGGGTTGTGCGTCCTGAGGTAGTTCACGCCGAGGAAGTACCAGGCGACGCCGTCGCCGGGGTCACGGCCCAGGGCCTTCTTCAGCCGGGTGATCGCCTCGTCGTACAGCCCGGCCTCGGTATCGAGCACCGCCAGCGCCCGCAGCGCTGGTGCATACCCGGCATCGTCCGCCAGGGCCTTCTCATAGAACTCGCGAGCCCGCTTGCGCTGGGTCGCCAGGTCGTGCTTCAGGCCGCGGAGGTATTTTTCCTCGACCGTCAGTTGGCCCTCGGGCTTGCTCATGACATCGGGCCGGGCCTGCGGGTCTTTCTTGGGAATCGGCAATGGCGTGGTGAACGACGCCAGGAGGGCTCCCCGCGCGGTCCTGACGACCACATCCACCGGCCCCCGCGGGTCCGGCGTGACCTCGACGATCTGCGGGGCCTTGGGGGACAGGTCCAGCTTCTTCGCCACCAGCACTTCGCCCGTGTCGCGGGCATCCTGCCCGCGT
This sequence comes from Planctomycetota bacterium, assembly GCA_016872975.1. Classification (GTDB taxonomy): domain Bacteria; phylum Planctomycetota; class Phycisphaerae; order Sedimentisphaerales; family Anaerobacaceae; genus PLanc-01. The sequence continues at coordinate 12,896 of VGYL01000037.1, read as the reverse complement.
TCCGAGGGCGAGACGCCCTCGCCACCAGGGCGCGAGACGACACACGTCGCGCCGGGGAACCGGCCGGTGGCGAGCAGCCGCAACTGGAGCTTGCCACCTTCACGGATCGTCTGGACGGCCAGGTCCCTCGTGGCGAACTCGAAGCCCTCGCCCAGCCCGTGGACCGGGTACCACCATTCCTGCCACGCCACCTGCTGTCGCGGCAGGAGCATGCCGTAATCGGACTGCGTCGGCAGCGGGCCGCTCTGGATCTCGATGTACGGCCCATCATCATCGGTCAGGTTCTGCTGACAGACCAGCCCGAACTCCGAGGTCCCCCACGTCCAGGCCTTCTTGCCGCTGAGCTCGTAATGGTTCGCCACCTGCACCACGCCGCGGTCGGCGTCCACGTCGTAGCCGCCGAAGAAGTCGAACGTGCAGTCCACGGAGAAGATCGACGAGGGCGAATCGTAGTTCTTCAGCCAGGACAGGTCCTTGCCCTGGTGGACGGGCCAGTTGAAGAACCGCACGCCGTCGTGATCGGTCCCCAGCGTCATGGGGTAGATGAACCGGGTCCTCTTGCGGCACGGGAACGCGGTGCAGTTCCAGAAGTAATAGGGATTCACCGCATCGACCGGGTTGAAGATGCGGATCTGCTCATCGAGATAGGCCCGGCCCGGGTGCAGCGTCACGCGGACCGTCCAGCGGGTCCGCAGGGTCTGCTCCAGGTTGCTGATCTCCAGGAAGGCCGAGCCGTCCGGGTTCGTCCCGGTCAGGGCGTTGACCGGCGACAGGATCGTCACGGTATGCACCTGGGGTCCCGCGTTCCACTCGACGCCGCCGCTGATGAAAGCCCCGCGCATCGCGATCATGCTCGGCTTGATGACGTTGTTGACGTGGAAGGTCTCCTCGTTGGTCGTCTTGTCCAGCACCGAGTGCAGCCGGCCCCCCAGCTCCGGCAGGCAGGTCACCTTGAGGTACTCGTTCTCCAGAAACAGCGCCTTGTACGTCCGGTCCGCCTTCGTCCGCGACAGGTGGTCCTGCATGGAATAGGGATACACGATCGCCCCTTTGACCGTCGTCGAGAGCTTGACCTGGTCCTCCAGGGCCCAGAACTTGGGATTCACATCGTCCGACCAGCCATAGGTCGGAATCGTGATCGTCCCCTCCCAGCCCCGCACCTTCGCCCAGCCCGTCGCCGGCGCCGAGACGGCCAACACCACACACGCCAGAAAGACCCGCAGGTTCTGTTTCGCGCTGTTCATAGCTCCGACCTCCCATCGGGACCAACTCAGTGACTAGTTCGCCGTTGACGGTTCTCCGTTGGTAAGGTGCGTACCGCGCACCACCTTACGCTGGCCACCCATCCTACCCGGAATCCGCCGGGACGCAACCATTATGAACGCGGCGTTCGGAGTACCGCCTTCAGGCGGGTCCAACGGTCCGACCTTCCTCTTCTTCCGTGTTCATGGGAGAAGGACTGTCACCTCCAGACAACGCAGGAACTCCAGACCCAAGCCAAGACTCTGCTCTTCGTACGAGGCAAAGGCACCAGCGACATCCTGACGAGCTTGGAAGATGAAATGAGGCTCTCCACCCTCAGGATTCAAGGATCGACCTCTTGACCTCCGGCCACGGCTGGGCGGACTCGGAATTCTTCGGGTACTCCTGCCGGCGGCGCCTCAATTCCGCCTTCTGCCATTCGGGCGCCGGCAACGCCTCTTCTTAGCTCCGGGCGATGCTGTCCCGGATATCCTCAACCAACTGGAGCCGCTCGGCCAGAGGCAGCTTCTCCAAGTCTTGAAATTCCGGTTTCATGCACATTACTCTACGGCAATCTCTTCTTGCGGGCAAGCGGATTTCCCCACTCGTTCGGTACCGCGGCTTGGCCCAGTCCTTCATCCGCGTGCTTGTCACGGGTGGGGATTTGTGGTTTATTGGGCCGCATGGAGAATGGGCTTTTCGATTTGACCGGGAAGACGGCGTTGGTGACGGGGGCCGGGCGGGGGATTGGCCTGGCCCTCGCCCGGGGGTTAGCGCAGCAGGGGGCCGATTTGGCGCTGGTGGCCCGGACGGCGGGGCAGCTTGAGGGGGCGAAAAGGCAGATCGAGGCCGAGACCGGACGCAAGGTCGCGGTATTCCCGTTCGATCTGGCGGATTTGGGGCATGTCCGGGGGCTGTTCGAGGAGGTCGTCCGGGCGACCGGGGGCGTCGATATCCTGGTCAACTGCGCCGGGATGACGATTCGGGAGCCTACCGAAGATATGTCGCTGGAGAGCTTCAACCGGGTGATGGAGGTGAACCTGACAGAGGTCCTGCTGTTGTGCCAGGCGTTCTGCCGGCACCGCAAGACGGTGGGCCAGGGCGGGCGGATCGTCAATATCGGCTCGCTGGCTTGCCACGCTGCCCGGCCGACGATCGCCGCGTACGCGTGCAGCAAGATGGGTGTGCTGGCGTTGACCCGGACGCTGGCGGTCGAGTGGGCCAAATACGGCATCAACGTCAATGCCATCGGACCTGGGTACATCGCGACGGACTTGACGGCTCCCTTGCAGGCGGATGCCCAGTTCAGCCAGTGGGTGCTGTCCAAGACGCCCCTGAATCGCTGGGGCCGGCCGGAAGACCTGGTGGGGACGGCGATTCTGCTGGCCTCCCGGGCCGGCGCGTTCATTACGGGACAGATCTTCTACGTCGATGGCGGCTGGACCGCGCTGGTTTAGGTCATCCAACAGAATGAAGGCTACTTCCATTTCGATATTGGGGCAGCGACGGTGAACAGAGTGATAGCCGGAGGTTCATTATGAAACCGAGCACTGTTATCGCGACAGCTCTTCGTAGGGCGAGCGTCCTCGCTCGCCATGGGACGTCGTGCGGGGACGCACGACCCGCGAAATCCCGCGGCGGATGGTGTGCACAGCACACCCTACATGTCATTGCCCTTGTCTGCGGATTGGCGGTGGCCAACGCTGGAGGCGGGGAGACGCTGAGGGTGGACCTGCGTAAGCGGGTCGCGCCGGCTGCCACGCCGGAGCGGTTTCAGGTCGTCTGCGAGAGGCAGCAGTGGAATCCCGCCGAGACGGCGATCATCATCTGCGACATGTGGAACCGGCACTGGTGCCAGGGGGCGACCGACCGCGTGGTGGAGCTGGCGCCCGTGGTGAATCGGGTCGTCTCTATCGCCCGGGATAGGGGCGTGTTCATCATCCATGCCCCGAGCGGGACCGTCGGCCGGTACAAGGATCATCCGGCCCGCTTGGTGGCCGTCAATGCGCCCAAGGCGGCCGGTCTGCCCGAAGGCATCACGTCATGGCGGCGCTGGAAGGATGCGACCGAAGAAAAGGTCGGCTACCCCATCGACCACTCCGACGGCGGCTGCGACTGCCGGCCCCAATGCAAGCAGGGCTCGCCCTGGACCGGGCAGATCGACGTCATCGAGATCAAGGACAGCGACGCGATCAGCGACTCCGGGGCGGAGGTCTGGAACCTGCTGGAGGCACGGAGGATCAAGAACGTGATCCTGATGGGCGTGCACGCGAACATGTGCGTGCTGGGCCGGCCGTTCGGCCTGCGGAATCTGGCCAACGCGGGCAAGAACGTCGTCCTGATGCGCGACCTGACCGACACGATGTACAACTCCCGCCAGAAGCCGCAGGTGAACCACTTCACCGGCACCGACCTGATCGTCGAGCACACGGAGAAGTACGTCTGCCCGAGCATCGTCTCGACCATCTTCACGGGCCAATCGCCGTTTGAGTTCAAAGAGGACAAGCGGCCGTTCGTCGTATTCTTCTCGGCCGAAAACGAATACGGCGCCGCGGAGACACTGCCGCCGTTCGCACAGGAGCTGCAGCTCGGTCACGGCCTGCGTTGCGAGATCGTCCAGGGTGCGACCGACACCAAGAGCAAGGACCTGCACTACATCAGCGGCCTGGAGATCCTGACCCAGGCGGATCTGGTCGTGGTCTACGCCCGCCGCCGGGGGTTCCCCGCCGAGCAGATGAAGTACCTGCGCGACTTCCTGGATCGCGGCGGGGCCCTGATCGGCCTGCGGACCGCCAGTCATGCCTTCGACTCGCGCGGCAACGCCCCGAAAGAGGGCCATGACGAATGGCCCAAGTTCGACCCCGAGGTCCTGGGCGGCAACTATCGCGGCCATTATGGCGCCGGCCCGAAGACCACGGCCACGCCTGCCGCCGGGCCGGCCGGCCACCCGGTCCTGCAAGGCGTCGAGCTGCCGTTGCTGAGCAATGCCTCGCTCTATCGTACGGCTCCGCTGACGGCCGGCGCCACGGCACTGCTGGTCGGCACAATTCCGGACCAGGCCCCCGAGCCCGTGGCCTGGACGCACCGGTACAAGGACGCCAGGGTCTTCTACACCTCGCTCGGCCATCGCGACGACTTCGCCAACCCCCAATTCCGCAAGCTGCTCGTCAACGCGGTGCTCTGGGCGATGGACAAAAACTGAGGCGCAAGCCGATATAGGTCCTATGCGTCCTATCGGTCCTATCGGTCCTATAAGACGAATAGGACAGATAGGACTTATGGGACCTATGCTCGCTTCGCGAGACGTGCGTGGCGCGGCCTCTGTCTTTTGCGGAATTTTGCTGCGATCGCTGTCAACCCCGGCGCTACGGTGCTCGTCTAAGGGAGTAGCCGGGGTCCCACCGAGTGGGGGGGCCTCTTGGAGTCGTAGCCTCGATGGATGGTTTGGATGAGAGCTTAGTCGCCGCTCACCTGCAAGGTGATCCGGGGGCGTTTCGCGAGCTGGTCCGCCGGTATGGGGACGGCGTGTTGGGGTATCTCTGCCGCATGACGGGCAATCGAGACCAGGCCGAAGACCTCTTCCAGGAGACCTTCACAAAGGTCCACGAGAAGGCCCCCAGCTTCCGGGGCGGCAGCTTCAAGAGCTGGCTGTACACGATCGCCACCCGCGTGAGCATCGACACGCTCCGCCGCCGCAGACGCATGGCGTTCCTGTCTCTGAGCCGGCAGACCGATGGCGACGACGATCCGCCGGCGCTGGCGGAGCTCGCGGACCCGGATGCCGCGGACCCGGTGGACGAGTTGGTCAAGGAGGAACAGAAGGAACAGGTCCGGCGGGCCATTGCCGCACTTCCCGCCGGTCAGCGGGCCGCTCTTATCCTTTCTTATTACCAGCAGCTCAGCTACGCCGAAGTCGCCGAGGCTCTGGGCTGCTCCGTCGGCGCCGTGAAGACCCAGATGTCGCGGGCCTTGGCCAAGCTGGCCCAAAGCCTGCCCGATTCCGTTGACGTGATCCCATGAACCAGCACCTGACAGAACAACAGCTTATCGACTACCAGTTCAAGCTGGCCGACGAGGCGGCGCTGGACGAGGCCCGCAGCCATCTGGAGCAGTGCGAGCCCTGCCGCCGGCGGCTCCAGACGCTGGTCCGCAAATTCGCGGCCCTGGACCTGCTCCGCGAGGAGATCCAGGTCCCCGCCGACCTGCTGGCTCAGACCGTGGCGAATGCTGTTCGCCCGCGTGGCATAGGCATCCTGCCCATGTGTCGCAGGGCCATTTGGGCCCTGCAAGGCGTTGTTTTCCACGGGCGGGACGCCCGTGATACTCATGGGCAAGAGGCCCATGCTACTGTGGGGAAACCTTCTCAGTCGCGCCCGAGCCGGGTGATCCAGCTTTACCGGGTGCCGGCCCTGGGCGCCGTCGCGGCGGCGGTGATCGTGGGTTTTGCGCTGTTGTTGGTCTCCGACTCCGGCCGCCATAAGCGAATCCTGCCGACGGAGAGCTATGAGCAGCCGGCCCAGAAGGCGGTGTCTGCTCCCAGTCTCGCCGATTCTTACGTTTTTGAAAAGGACGAGCTTAGGTCGGCTGACATGGACAGCTTGCGAAGAGCCGAGCTGGCCCCGCGGGCTGAAACCGGTAGGGTGGGGCTGGCCCCACCGGAACTCGCGTCCGCGCCGGCCGGCAACGTCAAAGCCGAAAGCCCGGTTCGTGGTGGGCCTGCGACAAGTGGCGAGGGCGTCTCGCCCTTGCGTGTCGCGGGCGTCCCGCCCGCGCTTCGAGGGCAGGATACCCTCGACACGAAGAGCAAGGCCGGGACGGCCTCGCCACAAACGCCTGACGGCGTCACTACAAGCGCGCTTGACGTCGCCCGGATGGCACAGGCCCGGGAGATCGCCGAGAAGCCGCCGTTCGCGCCGGCCAGTGCGATCGAGCTGGTCGTGCTGCCGCGCCGACAGGATGTCCAACTGACGATCTACAACGGCGCCGATCTGACGCTCGTCCGCGAACGCCGCCATCTGACCCTCAAGCGCGGCTGGAACTGGCTCCAGTTCATGTGGGCCAATACCCTGATCGATCCGACCTCGCTGAGCCTGGAGCCCCTGGAGCACCGGGACGCCGTACAGGTCCAGCAACTGGTCTTTCCACCGAGGCTACGGGAACTTGGCCGTTGGCTCATTCGTTCCGAGATCGACGGCCAAGTGCCTTTCGAGCTGACCTACTTCACCAGCGGCCTCGCTTGGCGGGCCTTCTACATGGGCACGCTCTCTCAGGACGAAAAGACCATGCGCCTGGAGAGCTACGTCCGCGTCAACAACCACAGCGGCGAGGACTACGAGAATGCTCAGACTCGCCTTGTAGTCGGCCGCGTCCATCTCCTCGACCAGGTTGCCGAACTGGCGAAACGGCAGTATGCCTACGGCAGTCCTGTACCCCCTGATGTCTGGGATGTGATGACCCACGGGCGCGTAAAAAAGGAAGCGGCCAATCGCTTGGGCTCGGACCGTGATCTAGTTTCCGGTGCCTTCGCTGATTCCGTCGAACCCAAGGAGATTCGTAAGGAAGGGCTCAGCGAGTACTTCCTTTATACGATCGAAGGGACCGAGACGATTCCGAACCAGTGGGGCAAGCGGCTGCTTTCCTTCGAGGCCGATGAGATCCCGGTCGTGAGCCTGTATAAATATGATGAGGAACGGTGGGGCGCGCAGGCGGTCCGGTTCCTGTCCTTCGCCAATGACGAGGACCACAAGCTGGGCGCGACGCCCCTTCCGGACGGCGCCGTCCGCATCTACGGCCGGGCCGGGGAGGGGGGCCATCTTTCCTACGTCGGCGCCATGGACGTCAAGTACATCCCGGTTGGCGCCGAGATCGAGCTGAACCTCGGCCCGGCCCGGCTGGTCGAGGTCAAGCCGGTGCTGATGGACGTGCGAACCGAGAACCACACATTCGACACCAAGGGCGAAGTCTCCGGTTGCGACGAAGTGCAGACCTGGAAGATTGAGACGGCCAATGCCTCCTCGTTGCCGGTCGATATAGAAGTGACTCGCCGTTTGGGGACGCCGTACTGGACGCTCAAGCCCGCGGATGCAGCCGTGACTTATGAGAAACATGATGCGACCCACGCCCGGTTCAAGTTGACGATTGCGTCGCACAGCAAACGGGTCTTCGAGTACACGGTGACCACGTATCACGGTGTTCGACAGGGGGCGTTGCCGAATGCGAATTGACTCTGAAAACGGCATAGGTCTGGGTGGCAGCCTCAAGGCCGAAGGTCTTGGGGATGGTCTTCGTGGCAAGGGCGGGACGCCCTGGCCACGATGCGGGCAGGATGCCCGCGACACAGGACCATCGCCAAGCTGCGCTTGACGCGGCCCCCCGATCTTCTTGTGATGTGACGGACTTGTAGGGTGGGGGCTTGCCCCACCGAAAGGCTGATTTCTTGGGAGATGCAAAGATGAACGCAACACGTAGGACACTGATTGGTCTGCTGGTTTTGCTCTGTGCCGCGACTGTGACTCAGGCGCGGATCAAGCTCGTGGCTCTGCCTGAGCGGGCGGCGACGGTGATTCGGCTGGACAATCCGAACGCGACCTTGATCGAGGAGGAGCGGGTCCTGACGCTCCAGCAGGGGCTCAACAAGGTGGACTTCTCGTGGAAGGGCGTGCAGATCGACGAGGACTCGATCCGCCTGCAGATGCTCGATCACCCGGCCAACGTGACGCTGCTGAGCGTCAGCTACCCGCCGGGCGAGTCGGCCCTGGTCTGGGAGATCAGCAGCGGCGGCGACTTCGCCGAGACGGTCCGTATCAGCTACCTGCTGCGCAACATCGACCGGCTGATCACCTATAAGGCCGTCGCCAACAAGGCCGAGACGTTCGTGGACCTCAAGAGCTACCTGATCCTGCGCAACTTCTCCGGCGAGGACTTCGACAAGGCCCGCGTCCTGCTCGACTACGGTGAAGCCTTCGAGCAGGGGATCGACCACGAAGAGACCAAGCAGATGCTCTTTCTGAGCGAGCCCAATATCCCGATCCGCAAGGTCTGGAAGTTCGACGCCGCCACGCTGCCCTGGGACCCCGAGCGGCTGGACAACCAGAACGTGGGCATCCCGGTCAGCTACGAGATCGTCAACAGCAAGACCGGCGGCTTGGGCGACTTCGCCCTCTGGGGCGGCAAGGCCCGCCTCTTCCAGCAGGACGGCCGCGGCGGCACGATCTTTCTGGGCGAGGACAACGCCGCCCTGGTCCCGGTCGGCGAGAAGATGGAGCTCTACCTCGGCGACAGCCGCGATATTGTGGTCACGCAGCGCAAGATGCGCGATGCCCAGATCAACCCCCGCCGGAACAACTCGAACCAGGTCATCCTCTACGACACCGACGAGATCATCACGGCCAAGATCGAGAACTTCAAGGACAGCCCCGCCGTGCTGACGATGATCCAGCACATCCCCGGCCAGTGGGACATGGAAAAGTGCAACCTCAAGTACACCAAGAAGGACGCCTTCACGCTCCAGTTCGAGATCGAGCTGCCGGCCCGGACGGAGAAGGGTCCGGCGGTCCAGGAGCTGACGATGCACTACCACCGCCGCAACGTCCGCCCGGGTGAGCCGCCGATGCCCCCCGTACCCATGGGCCGCCGCTAACCCCGGATTCTGACAGGAGCGATGCTATGAAAACGTGGATTCCCTTCTCTTTAACTGCCCTGACGCAGCGGCCCGCAGCAGGACAGCCAACAGTCAACGCGACAACACGTGGCAGCGGCAAGCACGTTTGTAGTGGCGTCGTCAGACGCTATCTTATATGCTCTTACGAGCACACTACAAGCAGGCCGAGGCTGATCGGATTCGTGTCGATCCTTGTGGCAATAGCCTGCACCGCTGCCTCCGCCAAGGTGGACCTGACCACTTTGCCGTCGCGGGATACCGTGCAGCTTACGATCTACAATTCCGCGGATCTGACCCTGGCCCGCGAGAGCCGTGCCTTGACGCTCAAGACCGGGGCCAACGCCCTCCAGTTCTCCTGGGAGAACACCCTGATCGATCCGACCAGCCTGGAGATGCTGCCAAAGGCGCAAGCCGCTCAAATCGACGTGGCGGAGCTGGTCTATCCGCCCCGCGTGAGGAACCTTGGTCTCTGGAACATCGCGAGCAAGGTCAGCGGCAAAGTCCCCGTGGAGATTACGTACCTGACCAGCGGCTTGGCTTGGCGGGCTTATTACATGGGGACCCTGACGCAGGACGAAAAGACGATGCGGCTCCAGGCGTACGTCCGCGTCACGAACAATAGCGGCGAGGACTACGAGAACGCCCAAACGCGGCTGATCGTGGGCAAAGTCCACATCCTCGACGAGATCGCGGACCTCGCCAGGCGGCAGTACCCCTACGGCCGGCCGGGCCCCGTAATCCAGCCGGCGGCTGAGGCCGCACCGGCCGTCATGCGGAAACGAAAGGATGCGCCCGAGAGACTCCGCGAGCTGGCCGAGGAAGCCGTCCTCAAGCCCAAGGAGATCGTGAAGGAAGGCCTGAGTGAGTACTTCCTCTACACGATCGAGGGCACCGAGACCATTCCGAACGGCTGGTCGAAGCGGTTGCTGAGTTTCGATATCGACGCGGTGCCGGTCGTCAACCTGTACAAATACGAGGAGGAGCGGTACGGCTCGAACGTCACGCGGTTCCTGAGCTTCAAGAACGACGAGGCCCACAAGCTGGGCCAAACCCCGATCCCGGACGGCGATCTGACCGTGTACCGCACCGCCGAGGCCCAGAAGCACTTGTCCTACGAGGGCCGGTCCTCGTTCAAGTACATCCCTGTCAACCAGGAGGTCGAGCTCGATCTCGGGGCGGTCGCCGACGTGGTGGTCGAGCCGAACCTGATCGAAACCCGCACGGACAACTACCGCTTCGACAACCGGGGCAATATCTCGGGTTGGGATGAGGTGCGGGTGTTCAGTGTGCAAGTGCGGAACACGCGGGATGTGCCCGTCAAGGTCGAGATCACCCGCAACTTCGAGAGCCCGCACTGGGACCTCCAGCGGACCGGCCAGGCCGATGGCTTCGAGAAGGTCGATCTGGACACGGTCAAATTCACCGTCGAGCTGCCGCCGCGATCGCAGAAGACGTTCGGCTACACGTTGACCACCTACTACGGCGTGCGGGCCGAGGACTGGAGCCGCAGCACCAGATGATACCGTTCGGAGATGATACCGTTCGGAGTTCCGCCTTCAGGCGGGCCAGACTCCTCTTATCCGCCTCTTTCATGTTTGGGAGGATCGATGGCAATGAAACGCCTTTCCATATTAGCTGGAGACAGAATGACGACTGCTTCTTCCATGTCTGTGCGAGCCCGGCAAAGAATGTCATTGCGAGCGGAGCGAAGCGATCTCCCGTCCGCGGGGTTGAGATTGCTTCGTCGCTGCGCTCCTCGCAATGACATATTCACGTTCGTTCTGTGCCAGGCTCTTGTTATGCTGTCTGTGGGCTCCGGTGCGTTCGCCAAGGTCGATCTGGTCACGCTGCCGGCGCGGGATACGGTGCAGCTTACGATCTACAACTCCGCCGACATGACGCTCGTGCGGGAGAGCCGGGCCCTGACCCTGAAAGAGGGCCAGAATGCTCTGCAATTTTCCTGGGAGAATACGCTGATCGACCCGACCAGCCTCGCGATGGTGCCCACAGGCCGGGCCGACGCGATCGAGATCGCCGAGCTGGTCTACCCACCGCGAGTGAAGAACCTGGGCTTGTGGAACGTTCGCAGCGAGATCAGCGGCAAAACGCCCGTCGAGATCTCATACCTGACCAGCGGCCTCGCCTGGCGGGCGTTCTACATGGGCACGCTGACGCATGACGAAGAGACGATGCATCTCCAGGCCTACGTCCGCGTGACCAATAAGAGCGGCGAGGACTACGAGAACGCCCAGGTTCGCCTCATCGTCGGCAAGGTCCACATCCTCGACGAGATCGCCGCCTTGGCCCGCCGCGAGTACCCTTATGGTCGGCCGGGCGAAGCGGTTCCCGTGGACCGACAGGCGGGTGCGGGCGCTAAGGACGAGCTGCGGCGCGCGGAGACGATGTACTACTCCAAGGCGGCAGTGGCGGCCCCCGCTGCGCCCAGGCAAATTGTCAAGGAAGGTCTCAGCGAGTACTTCCTCTACACCATCGAGGGGACCGAGACGATCCCGAACGGCTGGTCGAAGCGGCTCCTGAGCTTCGATATCGATGAGGTGCCCGTCACCAATCTCTACAAGTTCGAGGAAGAGCGCTACCGCTCCAACGTCGTGCGGTTCTTGAGCTTCAAGAACGACCAGGAGCACAAGCTCGGCCTGACCCCGATCCCCGGCGGCCTGCTCAAGGTCTACCGCGCCGCGGATGACCAGGGGCACCTGTCCTACGCGGGCCAGTCGTCCTTCAAGTATGTCCCGGTAGACCAGGAGGTGGAGTTGAACCTGGGCCCGGTGGCGGACATCGTGGTCGAGCCCAAGCTGATGGACACCCGGACCGACAACTACCGCTTCGACCAGAACCGCAACATCGCGGGTTGGGACGAGATTCAGACCTTCGAGGTCACGGCCAAGAACACCCGCGACATCGCGGTCAAGGTGGAGATCCGCCGCAACTTCCGCACGACCTACTGGACACTCGAACGCGCCGGCCGGATCGACGAGTTCGAGAAAGTGGACGCCGACACGGTCAAGCTCACCCTGCTGCTGCCCCCGCGGTCCGAGCGCAAGTTCCAGTACACCCTCACCACCTACAACGGCGTCCGCACCGAAGATTGGACACGCCTGTCGAAGTAATCCGTCAGTAGTGACGCTATAAGACGCCCACGACAAAAGTCCCCGAATCGCATTTCGACCCGCGTTTCCGGGCCGGTATCGCGGATCGGTCCGCCTGATCCAGACTTCTGTCGCAGGCATCCTATAAGGCGTTTTCCGGGCCCCCGCACGCGACGCAACCCCGCGCGTGCCAGGGCCCTCTTCGTAGGTCGTGCGTCCCCGCACGACGTCCGGAGGGGTGGCAGCGTCAAGCGCAGCTTGGCGATGGTCTTCGTGGCGAGGGCATCTTGCCCTTGTTCTTCCGGATCGGGGGGCGTCTCGCCCGCGGTTCGAGGGCAGAATGCCCTCGACACAAAGAGCAAGGCCAAGATGGCCTCGCGACACAAGGGCGGGACGCCCTCGCCACGATGCAGGCAGGAGGCCCGCGACACAGAACCATCGCCAAGCTGCGCCTGGGGTCCTAAACGCGGTGCCTCGCGTTTGGGGACCCCGTCGCCGCTCGCCGAAAGTCGGGCGAGGACGCCCAGCCTACGAAGAAACGCCTTGCGGCGTCACTACAAACGCTGGCCGCGGCCACCGGGACGTTCCTGCGGTTGACCCATGATGTGGTGCCCCCTTCGGGAGGGATTCTAAATGAGTCTTGACGAACAACTTCGGTAATGGCCGCGCGGGCCGCTCTGGGCGTAGGTCGTGCGTCCTCGCACGACATCTTCGGCGAGCGGGGACGCTCGCCCTACGAAGAGCGCCCGTGGCCGGGCTCGGATTGCCGAACTTGCTCGTCAAAACTCATAAGAGTGGTTGAAATCGGAGGCGGGATTCTGGTACCATAGGGCACCAAGCGTGCGCAGGCACGGTCAACCATCAACTGAGGAGAACGAAATGATGCA
>VGYL01000036.1 GCA_016872975.1 Planctomycetota bacterium | reverse complement strand
ACGATGTCGATCGAGCCGCGGTCCGCCGCGGACCGGACCAAGCTCGGCGATGCCCTGGAAGCCCTGCGGCGGGAAGACCCCACCTTCGGCTACAAGACCGACAGGGAAACCGGGCAAACCGTCATCAGCGGCATGGGAGAGCTGCACCTCGAGATTCTCCAGCACAAGCTCGTCAAAGACATGAAGGTGGATGTGCGGGTGGGCAAACCCCGGGTCGCCTACAAAGAGACGATCACCCGGCCGGCGCGGGCGGAAGGCAAGTTCGTTCATCAGACCGGCGGCCGCGGCCAGTACGGCCACGTCGTATTGGAGGTCGAGCCGCTCGTGGATGAAGACGGGCATTCGTTGCCTCGGATCGATTTTGTCGCGCTGGCGCCGTCCGATAAGGTGCCGCAGGAATACGCCAATTCCGTTGGGCGCGGCGTCAAAGACGCGTCCGGAAACGGGGTTCTGGGCGGCTATCCTATCATCGGGGTCAAGGCCACCCTCGTGGACGGCTCTCATCATCCGGTGGATTCCTCGGACCTCGCCTTCGAACAGGCCGCCTCCATCGCTTTCGACCGGGCCCTGCGCGAGGCCGGCCCGGTTCTCCTGGAGCCCGTGATGCGCGTCCAGGCCGTCGTGCCGGACTCCGCGTTCGGCGCGATCCAGGGGGATCTGCTGGCCAAGCGCGGCGTGATCCTGGACTGCTGGGTTCACGGCACCACCCGCGTCATCGACGCGAAGGTGCCCCTGGTGGAGCTGTTTGGCTACTCCAGCGATATCCGCAGCCTGACCGCCGGACGCGGCAGCTTCACCATGGAGCCGATGGCCTACGAGAGAGTGCCCGAGCAGGTGGCCAAGGCCATTCTCTTCTGAGAGCAAAAAAAGTAAAAAAAATCTCCGGGATCGCATTTCGGCCCGTTGACAGCCTGTGCACCCGGTGCTAAAGTTGGTGTTTTTCAGCTGTAGCGAGCATCGTCATGGATGACTTTGCGATACGTAGTTACGCTGTGGCATATCTGTGATTGCCATCAAGGATGGCGCAACGGGTATTCTGTGTAGCTTGGGTCAGCAAAGTGAAGTGGCTTTGCCGGGGTCCAACGCGGATCTCGACCCGGACTCTTAAGGAAGGCCACGCGGCCTGTGGCATCGGTGGACATGCTCGCCCGGTGCCGGATGGGCCCGCCAGCCCTTCCTGCCCTTAACCAACGACCGATCTGGGCCAGAACGGACAGAGAGTATCTGCTCTGCACCGGGGGCCGGGTCGGATAGTAAGTGGTGGCAATATCGTGGGTTATGACCGTGCCCCGACCGGACTTTGACGGTCCGGATCGATATCGGACGAGGGCCGGTCCAGAGGAGCAATATGGCTTCCGAAAGTGAAAAAATCAGGATCCGGATGGAGGCATACGACCATCGTACGCTGGACGCCTCCGCCAAGGAGATCGTGGAGCACGCCCGCCGGACCAACGCGCGGGTCAGCGGCCCGATTCCGCTGCCGACGCGGATCGAACGGTATACGGTCCTTCGCAGCCCGCACGTCGACAAGAAGTCGCGCGAGCAGTTCGAGTTGCGGACGCACAAGCGGCTGATCGACATCCACGAGGCGAACGCCCGCACGGCCGAGGTCTTGAACCGCCTCGTCGTGCCGGCGGGGGTATTTGTGAAAATCAAGGCGTAGCAGCGGAGGACCTGACACCATGGCGATGTTACTGGGCAAAAAAGTGGGTATGACGCGGGTCTACGACGAGGCGGGCCGCCTGATCCCGGTCACCGTCATCCAGGCGGGGCCGTGCATCGTTACGCAGGTCAAGACCCCCGAGGTGGACGGATACCGCGCCGTCCAGATGGGCTTCGAGGACAAGAAGCCCGCGCGGCGCCGCCAGCCGGAACTCGGTCATGTACGCCAGGCCAACACCAGTCCCAAACGGTTCGTCCGGGAGTGGCGCTTGTCCGAGGCGAGCAAAGCGGAATACAAACCGGGTGATGCCCTCACGGTTTCGATCTTTGCGGGTACCAAACTCGTGGATATCGTGGGAACGAGCAAGGGCAAGGGGTTTGCGGGCCCGATGAAGCGCTACGGCTTCAAGGGCTTCCCCGCTTCCCACGGCACCGAGCGCAAGCACCGGGCCCCCGGCTCCATCGCCGCCCGGGCGATGAACGCCGGGATGGGCGGCGGCCTGAAAAAAGGCAAGCGCATGGCCGGCCACATGGGGTCCGACCGTGTCACCGCCAAGAACCACGTGCTGGTGGCGATCGACGAGGAGAAGAACCTGCTGGTCGTCAAGGGGACGGTGCCCGGACCGGCCGGTGGATATTGCATCGTGAAAACGGCCAAGAGCCTTGGTACTGCGAGTGGAACCTGACATGATTGAGCTGACGGTATACAACACGGGTGGGCAACAGGTGGACACCATCCAGGTCGACGAGTCCGTGCTGGGTGGGTGCGTCCGCTATGCTCTGCTCAAGCAGGCGATCGTGATGTACCACGCCAACAAGCGCGTCGGAACGGTGGCGACCAAGAGCCGCAGCTACGTGGCGGGCTCGACCCGCAAGCTGTTCCGGCAGAAAGGCACCGGCAATGCCCGCGTGGGTACCCGCCGAACCGGCAAACGCGTCGGCGGCGGCATGATCTTCGCCAAGGGCCCGCGGGATTTCCGCCAGGCCATGCCCCGCAAGCAGCGGATGCTGGCCCGGGACTCCGCGGTCCTGGCCAAGTTGCGCTCGAACGAGGTGGTCGTCGTGGACGGCCTGTCCTTCGAGAAACCGCGGACGAAGGACTTCGTCGCGGTGCTCAAGAACCTCAAGATCGACCGCAGTTGCCTGGTGGCGATCCGCGACCACGACGAGAACGTCTACAAGTCGATACGGAACGTTCGCAAGGTGGACGTGCTGCCGGTGGCGGACCTCAACGCGGCGGCTATTCTCAACCACCGCCGGATGCTGTTCACCAAGGACGCCCTCGCGTCGTTTCTGGATAGAAAAGCCGAGAACGGCGCTCCGGAGGGCATGACCGCGTAGCGGCGCCGGTTCCGAAGTTGCAGGGTTTTCGATTTGGGTTCGAGTTTCCAATGGATGATTATAGCGTAATAATCCGGCCGATCGTCACCGAGCAGGGCATGCACTTTGCCAACGTCAAAGGCGCATACTCGTTCGTGGTGCACCGGGAGGCGAACAAGGTGGAAATCAAGAGCGCCATAGAGAAGATCTACGGCGTGAAAGTGGACAAGGTCCGCACCGCCAACCACAAGGGCAAGCCGCGCCGGCGCGGCCGGCGGATCGGCACGACCGCCGCCTGGAAGAAGGCCGTGGTGTTCCTGGCCCCCGATCATCATATTGATTTGTTCTGATCCGGTGGATCGTAAGAAAGAGATAGGCGTATGGGCATTCGCATTTACAGACCGACCAGCGCGGGACGGCGCAACAGCTCGGTGAACGACTATGCCGAGCTGACGACGGATCGGCGCGAGAAGAGTCTCTGCAAGAGAATCAAGAAGAACGGCGGCCGCAACCACAGCGGCAAGGCCACCGTGCGCTTCCGTGGCGGCGGGGCCCGCCGGATCTACCGCGTCATCGACTTCAAACGCAACAAGGACGGGGTTCCGGCCACCGTCACCAGCGTGGAATACGACCCCAACCGGACGTGTTTCATCTCGCTGCTGCAGTACCGGGACGGCGAGAAACGCTACATCCTCCACCCGCTGGGGATCTCGGTCGGCGACGTGCTGGAGAGCGGTACGGACGTGGAGCCGAAAGCCGGCAACTGCATGCCGCTGGGCTCCATTCCCGCGGGTCTGGAAGTGCATAACGTCGAGATGATCGCCGGCCAGGGCGGCAAGATGGTCCGCGGCGCCGGCGGGGCGGCCCGGATCGTCGCCAAGGACGGCGACTGGGTGACCATCGTGCTGCCGAGCGGCGAGATGCGCATGGTGCGCAAGGAATGCCGGGCGACCATCGGGCGCCTGGGCAATCCCGACCACCAGAACATCAGCATCGGCAAAGCCGGCCGGATGCGGCATCGGGGACGCCGCCCGCACGTCCGCGGCAAGGCGCAGAACCCCGTCGACCATCCGATGGGCGGCGGCGAGGGCCGCGCCAACGGCGGCCGCCATCCCTGCTCGCCTACCGGCGTGCTCGCCAAGGGCGGCAAGACGCGCAACCCGCGCAAGGTCAGCAACAACAGAATCATTCGCAGACGAAAGAATCGACAGGGCCAGATGGTGCTCTAAGGGCGCCCCAGGCCGAGGCGCCCGCGACCCGCGGGCAGCCCCGGACCGCAGTAGAGAGACGTGGACATGGGAAGATCGCTGAGAAAAGGACCGTATGTGGACGGCAAGCTGCTGGTCAAGGTCGGCCGGCAGGTCAATGAAGGGACACGCGACCCGATCAAGACCTGGGCGCGGCGCTGCACGATCGTCCCGGAATTCGTCGGCTTCACCTTCATGGTCCACAACGGTAAGGCCTTCAACAAGGTGTTCGTCACCGAAGACATGGTCGGGCACAAGCTGGGCGAGTTCTCGCTCACTCGGACGTTCCGCGGCCATTCCAGCAAGAAGATTAAATGAGGCACGCGGGTCCGGCGCCCGCCGACGGGCGGCCGATCCGACGTGGGGCATGACGTATGTTGAGCGCGACGAAATTGAAAAAAGTGGCACAGCGGCAGCGGGTGACGGTCCAGGATCTGGGCCGGGCCATCGTGCGGGGCGGTCTGGATCTTCCGGACGCCATCGCCGCGGTGCGAAACTGGCAGCGGGGACTGTTCCGGCCCTTGCCCAAGACCGAGGACGTGCAGAAGCTGGCCGGGGCCCTGTCCGTCGAGGTGAACGAGATCAGCGACTGGCGGTCGTCGTACCAATACGCTCCCATGACGGCCCGCAAGGCCCGGCTCGTCACCGCTCTGATCGCCGGCCGGCGCGTCCAGGACGCGATGGACGTGCTCAAGTTCACCCGCAAGCGGGCCGCCCCGATGGTCAATCAGGTCCTCAAGGCCGCCATCGCCGACGCCGACGAGCACCAGGCGGACGTGGAGACGCTGTACGTGAAGGAAGCCCGGGTCGATGAGGCCGGCATCCGCATGGGGACCAAGCGCTGGATTCCCAAGGATCGCGGCCGGGCCCACCCGATCCGCAAGAAAGCGTGTCATATCTACGTGACCGTGGGCCAGCAGTGAGAACGCCGTAGCAGGTACCAGAATCGAGAAACGGGACTATGGGTCAAAAAACGTCTCCAATCGGGTTTCGAACCGGAATCACGCTGGGTTGGCAGAGCACCTGGTTTGCTCCGAAGGCTAACTTCGGCGACTTCCTCGTTGAGGACCAGAAGATCCGCCGGTACGTGGACGACCGCTTCAATCGCCAGATGCCCAAGGGCGCGGTCGCCAAGGTCGAGATCATCCGGACGCGCAACGAGGTCAACGTGACGATGCACAGCGGCCGGCCGGGCGTGGTCATCGGCCCGCGCGGCGGCGAGGTGGACAAGCTGCGCGAGGAGCTGGAGGGCCTGACGGGCCGCAAGGTGACCGTCAATGTCATCGAAATCAAGGAGCCGGACCTGAACGCCCGGCTGGTGGCCGAGGCGATCGCGGAGCAGCTTGCGAAGCGTGCTTCCTTCCGGCGCACCATGAAACAATACTGCGAATCGGCGATGAACGCCGGCGCCAAAGGCGTCAAGATCACCTGCAGCGGCCGGCTCGCCGGCTCGGAAATGGCGCGGACGGAGACCCAGAAGATGGGCAGCATTCCGCTGCACACGCTGGAGGCTGACGTGGATTATGCGACGGCCACCGCCCGCACGACCTACGGCGCGATTGGGATCAAGGTCTGGATCTACCGGGGCCGTTTCGGTGAGGTGCTCGAGCCGACCGAGCGGCGGGCGCCCCGGCGGCCGCCGCGACGGATGGGACCGGGCCCCGGCGGGCCGGGACCGATGTCCGAGCCGCGCGGCGGATCGCACACGCCGGACGGCGGACGCGCCGGGCCCGGCAGTGCCGAACCTGGAACCCCGACGCCGACGCCGTCCTGACAACGCGACCGCAGGGAGTATGGAAAGAGGTTTTCTATGGCGATGATGCCAAAGAGAGTCAAATATCGTAAAAGCCAGCGCGGCCGGATGAAGGGCAATGCGCAGCGCGCCAACTATGTCGCCTTCGGCGATTTCGGCCTGCAGTCGCTCGAGACCAGTTGGGTCACTGCCAGGAACATCGAGGCGGGACGCGTGGCCGCGACGCACTATCTGCACCGCGAGGGCAAGGTCTACATCCGGATCTTCCCCCACAAGCCGGTCAGTGCCAAGCCGCTCGAGACCCGTATGGGCAAGGGCAAGGGCGAGCCGGAGTTCTGGGTGGCGCGGGTGCGCCCGGGCCAGATCTGCTTCGAGATCGGCGGCGTCAGCGAGGACGTGGCCAAGCAGGCCCTGTCGCGCGTGGCGCACAAGATGCCGGTGCGGATGCGGTTCGTCAAACGCGGGCGCGGGCTGTAAGAGAGGTAGAACGTGAAAGCCAAGCAGGTAAGGGAAATGACGGGCGACGAGCTGCAGAGCTCTCTGGCCGATATGGAAAAGCGTTTGTTCGAGCTGCGGTCGCAGGCGGTGACCGAGAAGCTGGAGAACTCCAAGGCCATCATCAACGTGCGGCGGGACATCGCTCGCATCCGGACCGTATTGCGCGAGCGGGCCGACTGACGCACGGCCGGGCCGACGCGCGGGAAATTGCCGATATGGAAACAACCAAGAAGACAAAAACGTTGACGGGACTGGTGAGCAGCAAGAGCGGCGACAAGAGCCTGCGGGTGACCATCGACTACAAGGTCAAGCACCCGAAGTACAACAAGTACATTCGCCGGCGCAAGAAGCTGGCCGTGCACGATGAGGCCAACCTCTGCGGCGTCGGCGATACGGTCGAGATCGCGGAATCGCGGCCCTACAGCAAAACCAAGAGCTGGCGCGTGGTCCAGGTGACCCAGAAGGCGATCCAGGCGTAGTGTCCAGGACGAGATAGACGATATGATTCAGCCGTTTACAATGGTGGATGTCGCCGATAACTCCGGCGTGAAAGTGGCCATGTGCATTCGCGTCAAACGCGGCACGAGCGCCAGGGGGCAGTTCACCCGCTCCATGGCCAGCGTCGGAGACGTGATCTGGGTCGCGATCAAGAAGTCGCTGCCCACGTGCCAGTTGGACGACAAGAAGGTGCACAAGTGCGTCGTGGTCCGCACCAAGAAGCCCGTGCGCCGGCCCGACGGCAGCTACGTGCGCTTCGACAGCAACGCGGCCGTCATGGTCGACAACGAGGGCAACCCCATCGGCACGCGCATCTTCGGCGCCGTGGCCCGCGAGTTGCGCGAAAAGAACTATATGAAGATCATCTCGCTGGCCGGCGAGGTGGTATGATAGGACGTAGGATTTATGATTTACGATCTATGATTTATGATTTCAGGTTGAGGCCGCTGACGCGGCAGGACGGTTCCGATGGTGGCGACAACAAATCATAAATCGTAAATCATAAATCGTAAATCATAAATCATAAATCATAAATCGAAAGGCAAGGCATGGCCTTACATATCAAGAAGGGCGATCTGGTGCAGATCATCTCCGGGGACCACAAGGGTGCCACCGGGCGGGTGCTGCACGTTTATCCCGAGGACCAGTCCGTGATCATCCAGGGGCAGAACATCGCGAAGAAACATGTGCGCCCCTCCCGGCGTAATCCCCAGGGGGGCCGCATCGGCGTCGAGCAGCCGCTGCACATGAGCAACGTGCTGCCCGTCAATCCCAAGAGCTCCAAGGGAACGCGGGTCCGTTATGTGCAGGGCCCGGACGGCGGCAAGAAGCGCGTCGCCACGGACGGCACCGAGTTGGGCACCGTGCAAAGGGCGAAATGAATGACGGCCGGTCCGGATGCCGGCCCGATAGAGCGAAGATGACTATGGCACGTTTGAAAGACCTGTACAAAGCGAAGATCGTTCCCGAACTGAAGAAAGAGTTCGGCTACAGCACCGTGATGGCCGTGCCCCGGGTGGAGAAGATCGTCGTCTCCATGGGCATCGGCAAGGCCACGCAGGACAAGAAGTACATCGAGCTGGCCAAGAAGGACCTGGCCCTGATCTGCGGGCAGCAGCCGGCCGTCTGCAAAGCCAAGAAGAGCGTCTCGAATTTCAAGGTCCGCCAGGGCCAGGAGACCGGCCTGAAAGTGACGCTGCGGGGCGTCCGGATGTATGAATTTCTCGATCGGCTGATCAACCTGGCGATCCCGCGGGTCCGCGACTTTCGCGGGCTGCCGCCGAACAGCTTCGACGGACGCGGCAATTACTCGATGGGCTTGGCCGAGCAGAGCGTGTTTCCCGAGATCAACCCGGCCAAGGTCGAGTTTCAGCAGGGCATGAATATCACGTTCGGCACGACGGCCCGGACGGACGAAGAAGCGCGGCGGCTGCTCGCCCTGTTCGGGATGCCGTTCCGCGGGCAGGCTTCGAGCAAGGCGATCGAATAGGGCCGCCCGCGCCGGCAGGTGTGGATTGAAACTACAGTGGAGTGCGTGAATGTCGACCAAAGCACTGGAAATCAAGGCGAAGAGCAAACCCAAGTTCCGGGTCCGGCAGTACACCCGCTGTGAGATCTGCGGCCGGTCGCACGCCGTGTACCGCAAGTTCAAGGTCTGTCGCATCTGCTTCCGGACCCTGGCCAACGAAGGAAAGATACCAGGCGTGAAAAAGGCGAGCTGGTAGCCCGGACCCGGGCGACCCGCCCGGAGCCCCAGTGCCGTCCCCCGCGTCGCGCGGGGGTGCAGTGAAAGAGACAAACAGGATAGTGACTATGAGTTGGAGCGATCCCATAGCCGATATGCTCACGCGGATTCGCAACGCGAGCCGCGTCGGCAAACCGCAGGTCAACATCAAGGCCTCGAAGGTGTGCGAAGGCATTGCCGCCGTCCTCAAGCAGGAAGGCTACATTCAGGACTACGACCGCATCGAGGATGGACGCCAGGGCCTTCTCCGCATCGTGCTCAAGTACGATCCGGAGGGGCGGCCCGCCATCACCGAGATCCAGCGGGTCAGCAAGCCCGGCTGCCGGAGGTATTCGTCCGTGGAAGACCTCCCGGCCGTACTGGGCGGCCTGGGTATTGTCGTGGTCTCCACCAGCAAGGGGATCGTCAGCGATCGAAACTGCCGCGCGAACAAAGTCGGCGGCGAGCTTCTTTGTACGGTAAGTTGACATGAGTCGGATAGGAAACAAACCGGTTGCAGTACCCCAGGGGGTCAAGGTCGAGCAGCAGGGCCAGACCGTCAAGGTCACCGGCCCGCTCGGCTCGGCGGCCTTCACCCACGATCCGTGCCTCACCGTCAAGATCGAGGACTCCGGCAGCCGGGTCGACGTCGTCAACCCGCAGCCCGGGGATCGGCGCCACCGCGAGCTGCATGGCACGACCCGCGCCCTGATCGCCAACATGATCGTCGGCGTCACCCAGGGCTATCAGAAGAAGATGGAGATCTACGGGACCGGCTACAACGTCAAAGAGGTCGGCGGCAAGCTGGTGCTCCAGGTCGGCTTCGCGCACCTGGTCGAAATGCCGATTCCGTCCGGGGTGAAGGTGACCATCGACGTGCCGGCGACCCGCGGCAACGAGGTTCCCGCGAAATTCGGCCTCTCCGGCGTGGACAAGTGCGCCGTGGCGCAGTTCGCCGCCGAGATTCGCAAGGTCAAGCCGCCCGAGCCCTACAAGGGCAAAGGCATCCGGTACGCGGATGAGCACATCCGCCACAAGGTCGGCAAGGCGTTCGCTTCAGGCGCATCGTAACAGAGAAATTGACTCCTATGACTACGGAAAAAGTGAAAAAGGCGGCGTTGCGGCGCAAGCGTCACGTGCGAAAGAAGGTCTTCGGGACGGCGGAACGGCCGCGGTTGTCCGTGTTCCGCTCCAACCGGCACATTTACGCCCAACTGATCGACGATACGGCCGGCGTGACCCTGGCCGCCAGCAGCACCAAGACCAAGCTCCTGCGCGAGCAGTTGAAACGGGCCGGCAACCGCAAGGCGGCCGAGGCCGTCGGCGAGGCCCTCGCCAAGAAAGCGCTCGACGTCGGAATCAAGTACGTGTCTTTCGATCGTGGCCCCTACAGGTACCACGGGCGCGTCAAGTCCCTTGCCGAAGCGGCAAGAAAAGCGGGTTTGGCTTTCTAACGAAGCCTGGCAATACTGGAGACGAAATTGGCAGCAGAACCGATCAGAGCACCCGAGTACGAAGAGAAGCCGTTGGAAGACACGGTGGTCAAGATCTACCGGTGTGCGAAAGTCGTCAAGGGCGGCCGGCGCTTCAGCTTCGCGGCCCTGGTGGTCGTTGGCGATCGGGCCGGGTCCGTGGGCATCGGCTATGGCAAGGCCAACGAGGTGCCGGCGGCCGTCGAAAAGGGCATCAAGGACGCCAAGAAGGTCATGCACAAGCTGCCGCTGGTCGGCACGACGATTCCCCACCAGGTGGTGGGCAAGTACCGGGCCACGCGGATCATCCTGGCCCCGGCCAGCCCGGGTACGGGCGTCATCGCCGGCTCCAGCGCCCGCGCCGTGCTCGAGTACGCCGGCGTCCGCGACGCGCTGACGAAGGTCTACGGCAGCACCTCCGCCAAGAATGTGGTCAAGGCCACGATCAACGGACTGTTGAAGCTGCGGAACAAGGAAACCGTGCAGGCACTCCGGGGCGTGGTTCTTTCGTAATGGCAACCCTGACCAATGGGTGAGTGGAATGTTGAGTCATGAGATAACTTCGGTCGTCGGCAAACACAAGGCACGCAAGCGCGCCGGGCGCGGGCGGGGCAGCGGTCTGGGCAAGACCGCCGGACGCGGCAGCAAAGGCAGTTTGAGCCGGGCCGGCGCCATGCGCTATTCCCTCTACGAGGGCGGCCAGATCCCGCTGTTCCGCCATCTGCCCAAACGCGGGTTCAACAACAAGAACTTCGCCACCCGCTTTGAGGTGGTCAATGTCTCGGAGCTGGAGCGCTTCGAGGACGGAGCCCAGGTCGGCGTCGAGCAGCTTTCCCGGGCCGGCCTGATTCCCGGCGGCGCCAGCAAAGTGAAGATCCTCGGCGACGGCGAGCTGACCAAGCGGCTCCAGGTGGCCGCCCATCGCTTCAGCAAGGCCGCCGAGCAGAAGATCGTCGATTGCGGCGGGACCGCCACCCGGATTGAGATCGAGGTCAAACCCATCAAACGGAAACGCGCCTGAATGTCTCCTCGTCGTCTCCGATCCGGTAACACCGTACGGCATATGGAGAGCCATCAGTGATAGGAACCATTGCGAATATCTTCCGAATCCAGGACCTGCGGAACAAGATCCTCTTTACCGTGGCCCTGCTGGTCATCTACCGCGTCGGGTTCCACATCCCCATTCCGGGATTCAACCAGGAAGCGATGCGCCAGGCGGCCGAGAGCCGCGAGAGCGGCACCCCGCTGCAGCGCGCCGCCGATTACCTCGAGGTGTTCACAGGCGGCCGGTTCAGCCAGACCAGTCTCTTCGGCCTGGGCATCATGCCCTATATTACGGCTTCGATTATCCTGATGCTGCTCGGCGAGGTGATCCCCTCCCTCAAGAAACTCCGGCAGGAGGGCCAGACCGGGTACAAGAAAATTCAGGAGTACACGCGCTATCTCACGGTGCTCGTCTGCGTGATTCAGGCCCTGATGTACCTGCGTGTGCTCACGATGGGCGAAAACGTCATCTACCCGGGCATGCAGACGCAGGCGGTCATCATGGGCATCATCTGCATGACCGCCGGCACGATGTTCCTGATGTGGCTGGGCGAGCAGATCGACGAATACGGCATCGGCAACGGGATCAGCCTGATCATCATGGCCGGCATCGTCGCCCGCACCCCCTGGGCGGTGTACGATCTGGTCCGGCAGGCGAGTTTCCGAATCGGCGGCTCGGTCGACGCGACGGGCATCGGGCCCGCGAAGATCCTGTTCCTCGCGCTGGCCTTCGTGTTTGTCGTCTCCGGCGCCATCCTGATCACGCAGGGCCAGCGGCGGATTCCCATCCAGCAGGCCAAGCAGATGCGCGGCCGGCGGATGTACGGCGGCAGCCGCCATTACCTGCCCTTGCGGGTCAACCACGGCGGCGTCATGCCCATCATCTTTGCCTCCAGCTTCATGATGTTCCCCCCGATCGTCACGGAATGGCTGTCGCGTACCTTTCACAACTCGGTGGTGTTCCTGCGGATCCATCAGGCGATGGGGTACGATTCCTTTACCTATAATCTCCTGTATGTGGTCCTGATCATCCTGTTCGCCTACTTCTGGGTCACGGTGCAGTTCCAGCCACGGGAGATGGCCAAGAACCTGCGCGACTCGGGCAGTTTCATCCCCGGTCTGCGTCCGGGCCGCCGGACCGCGGAGTACCTCGAGACCGTCATGACGCGGATCACCTATTATGGGGCGGCGTTCCTCGCCGGAATCGCCATCGTGCCCCACGTCATCGCGTTCGCACTTGGCGTTCCCCCTGACATCACCACCTACCTCGGTGGCACGGGATTGCTGATCGTCGTCAGTGTCTCGCTGGATCTGGTCCAGAAGATCGAAGCCAACCTCCTGATGCGGAGCTACGAAGGCTTCACGTCGTCAGGGAGAATCAAGGGGGCGTACGCATGAGAGTGGTCTTGTTGGGTGCACCCGGCGCGGGCAAAGGAACGCACTGCAAGCGGATTGCCGACCGCTATCAGGTGGCGCATCTGTCCAGCGGCGATATCTTGCGGCGGGAACGGGCCGCGGGCAGCGATCTGGGCCGCAAGGCGCAGGGCTATATGGATGCTGGCGCCCTGGTCCCGGACGATCTGATTGTCGAGATGATGACCAAGGCCATCGGGCAGGCCGCGGGCGGTTACGTGCTGGACGGGTTCCCCCGGACGGTGAACCAGGCCGAGGTGCTGGATACGTCCCTCGCGGCGCAGAACGCGGCGACCGACATGGTGGTCAATCTCCGCGTCAGTGATAACGTGGTGCTCGAACGCATTACCGGGCGGCGCAGTTGTCCCAAATGCGGTACCGTGTACCACGTCAAGAATATGCCGCCGAAGACGCCGGGCGTTTGCGACAAGGACGGCACGCCGCTCGTCCAGCGGCCGGATGATACGGAAGAGGTGGTGCGCAACCGCCTCCAGACCTATTATCGCCAGACGGAGCCGGTCGTGGACTATTACAAGGCCCGGTGCACCGTCCATGATATCGACGCCGACGGCGATGCGGATCTCGTCGCGGCGGAGATCTTTGCCAGGCTGGACGCACTGGCGCGAAAATAGGTCGCTTGCGGACGCGGACCGCCGCGCCGAAACGAACATGAAGTCAGGTGAATGGCTATAACGCTTCGCAGCCGAAGAGAGATCGAGTTGATGCGGCAGGCGGGAGCCGTTGTAGCAAAGGTTCTTTCACAACTGCAGAAGATCGCGAAACCGGGTGTGACGACCGCCTATCTGGACGGCGCCGCCTTGGAGATGACCCTCGCCGCCCGGGCGGAAGCGCTGTTCAAGGGTGTTCGCAACCCCCAGGCGCGGATGCCGTTCCCCGGGGCCATTTGTGCCTCGGTGAACGAGCAGGTCGTCCATGGAATTCCGTCCGAGCGCGTCGTGTTGCGCGAAGGCGACATCCTGAGCGTCGATTTCGGGGTGCGGCTGAACGGCTACTGCGGCGACGCCGCGGTGACGGTGCCCATCGGCGGCATCTCCGCGGAGAACCGGCGGCTGCTGCACACCACGCAGGAAGTGTTGCAGATCGCCATCGACGGAATCCGACCGGGCCTGCGCTGGAGTGAAATCGCCCGCCGCATGCAGCGGCACGCGGAGTCCGCGGGCTTTTCCGTCGTGCGCGATTTCGTCGGCCATGGCATCGGCACCAAGATGCACGAGGATCCGAAAGTGCCGAACTTCGTCAGCGACGAGTTGCTGGCGGATGACATCCTGCTCGCCGAGGGCATGGTCCTGGCGGTCGAGCCGATGATCAACGCCGGCGGCTACCCCGTGCGGACGCTGGGCAACGGCTGGACGGTCGTGACGCGGGACGGCAAGTGTTCGGCGCATTTCGAGCATACGCTGGCCGTGGCCGAAGGCGGGTGCGCGGTCTTGACGAGAGAGCAGTGAAAAGGCAAGAGGGGATCGGCCGGGCTCCGGAAGCCCGACGGCGATCCCGCAGTGGAAGTGGTGCATGGCAAAAAAAGACTCAATACGTTTGCAGGCCAAGGTGGTCGAAGCTCTGCCGAATGCCATGTTTCGCGTGGAGCTGGAGAACGGCCACAAGGTTCTGGCCCACGTGTCCGGGAAGATGCGGATGAATTTCATTCGCATTCTGCCGGGCGATCTGGTGACGGTGGAGATGTCGCCGTATGATTTGACGCGCGGGCGGATCGTGCTGCGTCATTGAGGACGCCCGCCCCCGGGCGGGGCGGCCGCGATCGAAGAGGCAGAAAGCGTGGAATCGATTATGAAGGTACGAAGCTCAGTCAAACGGATCTGTGAGAACTGCAAGATCATCCGCCGCAAGGGCGTGGTGCGGGTCATTTGCTCCAACCCGCGCCATAAGCAGCGCCAGGGCTGACGGCCAGGTCCGGAGCGACAGGGGCAGCGGGCAGCAAGAACTGCGAAAAGGAAACGAATATGCCGCGTATAGTGGGTATCGATATCCCGGACAACAAATCGATCTGGATCTCGCTGACGTACGTGCCGGGCATCGGCCGGCACACGTCCGAGCAGATTCTCAAGGAGGCCCAGATCGAACAGATGACCAGGGCCAGCAAGCTCAGCGAAGACGAGCTCAGCCGGATCACGCAGATCATCGACCGCAACTACGTGGTCGGCGGTCAGCTCCGCCGCCAGGTGGCGCAGAACATCGCCCGCCTGCGCGACATCGGCTGTTATCGCGGGATTCGCCATCGCCGGGGCCTGCCCGTCCGCGGGCAGCACACCCAGAGCAATGCGCGGACCCGCAAGGGACCGCGAAAGACCGTGGCCGGAAAGAAGGGCGTGAAGGAAGCACGCGGCTAAACGCCGAACGGCGTGGGGAGCCCCACGCGTTTCCGCACCGGCGCAGAGCAGCGCAGGACAGAGAGAGTAAGAGACGCAAATGGCAAAAGGCGCAAAACGAAAAATCCGGAAGAACGTGGTGCGAGCCATCGTTCATATCAAGGCGACGTTCAACAATACGTTGATCACGATCACCGACATGGACGGCGATGTGCTCTGTTCGAGCTCGGCGGGATGCGTGGGCTTCAAAGGCTCGCGCAAAAGCACGCCGTTCGCGGCGCAACAGGCGGCCCAAAATTGTGCCAACAGTGCGATGCGCAGCGGGGTGCGCGAGGTCGAGATCCGCGTCAAGGGGCCGGGCGCCGGGCGGGAATCCGCCATCTCGGCGCTCCAGGGCGCCGGCTTGCGGATCGCCTCCATCGAAGACGTGACGCCGCTGCCGCACAACGGCTGCCGGCCGCCGAAGCGTAGACGGGTATAAGACTCCGGGGTAGTTTGAGGAGATGCGATTGGTATGGGACGTTACACGGGTCCATCCTGCAGGGTATGTCGCCGCGAAGGAATGAAGCTGTTCCTCAAGGGCGCGAAATGCGAGACCGCCAAGTGCCAGATCGAGCGCCGGCAACGCAGCCTGGCGCCCGGCATGCACGGCTGGCGCAAAGGGCGGCTGAGCGAATACGGCGTGCGGCTGCGCGAAAAGCAGAAGATCAAGAGGTACTATGGCGTTTACGAGCAGCAGTTCATGCGCTTCTTCCACGAGGCGGCGCGCCTGCCGGGCAACACCGGAGAGAATCTGCTCCAGTTGCTCGAACGACGCCTGGACAACGTGATCTACAAACTGAATTTCGCCGCCTCGCGGAAAGAGGCGCGCCAGTTGATCACCCACGGTCACGTCCATATCAACAACCGCAAGGTGGACGTCAACGACTATATCCTGAAGATCGGGGACAAGATCACCCTCAAGAGCTCCGAGAAGAGCCTCAAGCGGGTCAAACAGCAGTTGGAAAGCAATCCGAACTTCACGACCCAGGGCTGGCTGCAGTTGGATCGTGAGAGACCGGCGGCCACCGTCGTGGCTCTGCCGACCCGCACGGACGTCCAGATCCCGGTGGAAGAGCATCTGGTCGTGGAGTTCTGTTCGAGGTAAGCGGTGGAAACAGGAATGCCCAATCACAGCATGCACAAGAAGAGCGGGGAGTGTTCTGCATCGGGCTGTGTTCTAATGGATGATAGTAGAAATCGGAGGCCTGTATGCGAGTGACGTGGCGCGGCTTGGAATTGCCGACTCGTGTGGAAAAGGACACGGCTGTCTCCACCGACCGGTATGGACGGTTCTTCATTGAGCCGTTCGAGCGGGGGTTCGGCACGACCGTAGGCAACAGCCTGCGACGGGTGCTGATCTCTTCGCTGGAGGGAAGTGCGGTCACCTCGATCAAGATTTCGGGCGTGGACCACGAGTTCACGTCGATTCGCGGTGTCATGGAGGACACGACCGAGATCGTGTTGAACGTCAAGAGCCTGGTGATCCGGCTGACCGGGCCGGTGCCCAAGACCATGAAGGTCACGGCGAACAAGGCGGGCGAGGTGACCGCCGCCCAGATCATCGCCGACCCGGCCGTCGAGGTCGTCAGCAAAGACGTCGTGCTGGCGACGCTGACCGAAGATGTGCCGTTTGAGATGGAGATGGTGGTCGAGAACGGCCGCGGCTACGTGCCCGTGGCCGATCGCATCACCGACGCGGACCGCTTCGAGCAGGAGATCGGGCGGGTCCATCTGGATGCCTGGTATTCGCCGGTGACCCGCGTGCGCTATCTGACGGAAAATACCCGCGTGGGCCAGCGGACGAACTACGACAAGCTGGTTCTCGAAATCTGGACCAACGGCACGGTCACGCCGGAGATGGCGCTGGTGGAGGCCGCCAAGATCCTCCGCAAGCACATCAATCCGTTCGTGCAGTACTTCGAGATCGGCGAGGAGACCGTCGCCGGCGAGGTCCCGCCGGAAGAGCCCGAGCCGCAGATCGATCAGGAGCTCGAAGCGAAGCTCAACACGCCGATCCAGGAGCTGGAGCTCTCCGTGCGGGCCAGCAACTGTCTGGAGTCCGTGAAGGTCGAGACCGTGCGCCAGCTCGTTCAGATGAGCGACGCCGATCTGCTGAAGATCCGCAGTTTCGGCAAGACCTCGTTGCGGGAAATCAAGCGCAAGCTCGCCGACATCGGACTGTCGCTGGGCATGAAAGACGTGGGCAAGGCCGCCGAAGGGTAAGACGAGAACGATTTAACGAATCGCCAGTAGAAGAGGTATTGGGGTATATGCGTCACAGAGTTGCAGGACGCCAATTGAGCCGCAATTCCGCGCACCGCCGGGCGCTGCGTCGGAACATGGCCCAGTCGCTCATCGAGCATGAGACGATCTTGACCACCGTGCAGAAGGCCAAGGAGATCAAGCCCTTCGTCGAGAAGCTGATCACGCTGGCCAAGAAGGGCAAGCTCCAGCACCGGCGCCGGGCCATTGCGCTGCTCGGCAACCGTCGGATCATCGCCCTGGAAGAGGGCGAGCCGGTGCAGAAGGGGACGATCGTGGGCAAGCTCTTCAGCGAGCTCGGGCCGCGCTACCTGGATCGGCCGGGCGGCTACAGCCGGATCGTGCGCCTGGCGCAGCGGCGACTGGGCGACAATGGCGAGCTGGTCCTGCTCCAGTTGCTGGGCAAGGATGAGCCGCTCAAGAAGACGCGCAGAACCTCTTCGAAGAAACGCGCACGCCGCAAGGCCAAAGCGACGGCGGCGGCCAGGCCGGCGAAGGTCGAGGCCCCGGCGCCGGAGCAGCCGGCCCAGCCCGCCGCGGCGCAGCCGGAGGCCCCCGAACATGCCGTCGGCGAGCCGGAACAGGAATCCACGTAACCGGAACCGGTGGAAAGGACCGGAGCAGGGCTGCGGGAGAAAGCCATGGACGGTTGCATATTCTGCAAGATGGTCGAGGGCGAGATTCCCACGACCAAAGTCTACGAGGACGAAGCGGTCCTTGCTTTTCTCGATATCGGCCCGCTCAGCGACGGGCACACCTTGGTCGTTCCCAAGCGGCATTGCACCACGGTGCACGAGTGCGATCCCGAAGTCCTGGCGGAATTGGCCGCCCGCCTGGGCCGAATCGCCGAGGCCGTCGTGACGGCGATGGAGGCCGACGGGTACAATGTGCTCTCGAACAACGGCGCCGCCGCGGGGCAGGTGGTTGACCATCTGCACTTTCACGTGATCCCGCGAAAGGTCGGGGATCGGGTCTTCACGCAATGGCCGGCGTACAAGTACCGCCAGCAGCAGGCCCAGGACATTGCGGCCAGGATTCGCAGCCGTCTGACGTGAGCGATTTTTGGTGGGAAAAGTGCTTGAAGGCGTGATGCCGTCGTGTTATAAAGGGTTGTCGTAAAAGGATATAAGGCGGGCACGGTCGAACCGACCGGGGCACGTCGCGTATAATAGATGAGCATTGGCCGCGGGGTAGAGCAGTCTGGTAGCTCGTCGGGCCCATAACCCGGAGGTCGGAGGTTCGAATCCTCCCCCCGCTATTGAGCTAACTGAGGCAGTCGCAACGACTTACGTGCGACTGCCTCTTGGCGTTTCTGGGGCGACTGTCATTAGATTGTAATACACATTTGCCCCTATGCATTCGTCCGATGCAGTTGTCAGCGAGGCGTCATCGCCGTGCCATCATACCTGAGGTGATCTCCAGTAGACTGGAACCAACCGGTCAAGGAGATTGCCATGGCACACTGATTAACGTCAACTATTTTTTCCCTTCAGCGACAATTATTTCTTCCGTTCCCCAGCCCCCCTATAGGGGGGCTGGTTCTGGACCCGCCTCGTCGTCTTTCTTTCTCTCTTGGAAATCGGCATGTAA
>VGYL01000035.1 GCA_016872975.1 Planctomycetota bacterium | reverse complement strand
GATTCCGGCGGGGAGAGGCAAGATTTTTCCTGCCGGAGACCAAGGGACATGATGCTCTGCATGCCCGCCGGGGAGTTTGTGTCCTCATGCGACGGGAAACTCACAGCAGTGCCATTCGGGATTTCTCGATCGCGCCAAGCCGATTGTCCTGGCGGGCGGATTCTGGCGGCCGCTGGTCGAGCTGATGGCGACCGACGACCCGGCATGCACGAAGTACGTGACCTTCACCGCAGAGCCGCGAGAAGTGGCCGACGTGCTCAGAAAGGCCTTGCGCCATGAGAACTGATACCGCGTTTTACGGGTTCCGAAACGATAGAGATGGATTGCCGCGCTCGGTGAGCCTCGCTCGCAATGACATACAGCCACCAGCCATGCCATTGCGACAACCGCCGACTATGTCATTGCGAGGAGCGCAGCGACGAAGCAATCTCCTCCCGTTCGGCGCCAGACTGGCGAAAGGCAGTGACAAGGACTCCATGGCGTCCCACGAGCATAGGTCCTATTCGTCCCTTAGAGGGTGTATGAGAACCCAGCTCCGTAATGGGTGGCAGCGGCAAGCGGAGTCTTCGGAGCTTGCCGATGGTTTCGTCCCTCCGCCATCGGCAAGGCCTGCGCAAAGCCTACGGCCTTGCCGCTGCCACCCGTCGCCCTGGGCCAGCCCCAAGCCAAGGCTTCTCACACACCCTCTTAGGTTCTATGCGTCCTATTCGCTTCTCGTCCTGTTGCTCGCCGCCGGGAGCGCTCTATGCGCCCAGCCCGCGGCGCACAAGCCGCTGCCCGAGACGGCGGTCCTCGACCGCGTGGACGGGCGGCTCCTGCGCGGGGACGCGAACGAGAGTCCCGCAGCGCGTTCCTTCCCCGTGGGGAGCGCCGAGACGTGGCTGTTCGAGTTGGCCGCGGAGGTCAAGACGGCCACCTACCGGCTGCCCGCCGGGACGCAGTTCGTGCTCTTGCCCTCGGCCACGCTCGGCCAACTGATCGCCGATGTGAACGAGCGGCAGGCCCCGCGCTACCGGCTCTCCGCCCGCGTCGCGCAGTTCCGGGGCCGGAACTTCCTGTTGCCCACGTACTGGCTGCCGCTGAGCCGATTCAAGGACGATCCGGGCCCGGAGGCCGGCGACCCCCATGCGCCGCCCGCCGTGCGCGATCCGCAACTGGGCGATCCCAATCTGGCGGTCCCGCCGGAGGTGCTCGAACGTTTGAAGAAGCAGCGGCCCCTGCGCGGGCCGCGCCGCAGTATCGAGGCCCCCACGGCGCCGGCCCCGGTGGAACGCATGCTCGTGAACCGCGTCGGCCGCATTGAGAGTTGCCCGGCGGCCGTTGGCAGCGAGCCGTCGCCCGCCGACGGCCAACAACCCGCCGCGGAGGACTGCTGGGTCTTCGTCCCGTACGCGCTCGGCTGGAACCTCAGCGAGGTCCGCTATGAGCTGCTGCCCTCCGTGGCCCTGGAGCAGGCCCTGCAGATCCAGAAACAGGCGCTCGATCCGATCCGCTTCAACGTGGCCGGCATCGTCACGGAGTTCCAGGGCCGGCCCTACCTGCTGCTGCATCGGGCCATCGTCGTCTACAGTTATGGCAATTTCGGGAGATAGGATCTCATGAGCGACGAACTAGGTGACATTCTTATCTCGCACCTTGAATCAGATTTCAGCGATAAGCTCGACAGGCTTCGTTCCAAGACATGTGAGATGGCGACCTTCAATCCGAGAAGCGACGAAGGCAAAAAGGTCGCTGAGATCATCGACGATGTTCGCGATCGCCACGATGAGGCCATAAGGGAGAGAACCAAGGAGTTTGACGGAGTTGACCTGAAGCCCGATGAGTTCCGGGTCCCCAAAAGAGATCTAGTGGAAGCTTATGACCAATTAGCCAGCGACAATGCCAAGCTTTTGTCTTCGATCCAACGTGCGATTGAGAATGTGAGAAGGTATCAAAGCGAAATATTCATTGGGACCAGAAGGCACCCTGGGATGAAGTATACACCCATCAAAAGCGTTGGTATCTGTGTCCCCGGTGCTTCGGCGCCTCTTCCCTCTACTGTCATCATGACGGGTGTGCCGGCGCAGGTGGCCGGTGTGGAGAGGATTGCCGTTGTTTCGCCCCCCCGATTCAAGGGCACGATTCACCCTGTAATTCTGGCTGTCTGCCATGCGCTGGGTATCGAGGAGGTCTATCGGATTGGCGGTGTTCAGGCTGTGGCCGCGTTGGCAGATGGGACAGAGCACATTCCGTCCGTCGACAAGATTGTCGGGCCCGGCAACATGTGGGTCCAGACGGCCAAACGTATCCTCTTCGGTCAAGTCGGGATTGATTCCACGGCCGGTCCGAGCGAAGTGCTTGTGCTCGCCAATGATCAGGCGATTCCCGCCTGGATAGCTGCGGATATGCTGAGCCAAGCCGAACATGACCCCGGCAGTGCGATGCTGTTTACTGACTCCCGTGAACTGGCCATTGCCGTACTTAATGAACTGAAGCACCAAGTACAGCAACTGAGTAGATCAGCACGGACTGTCCGTTGCCTAAGTGAGTACAGTAGGATCGCTGTATTCGGTGACATGGATGAGGTCATCCATTGGGCCAATGCCTTTGCGGCGGAGCACGTACAGATTCAGTGCGGCGAGAACAGTCGCCAGATTGCCGATCAGATTACGACAGCGGGTGCCATTTTCATCGGGCCCTACACGCCTGTTGCAGCGGGTGATTACTGGGCGGGGCCGAGTCATACTCTGCCCACCGGCGGCGGGGCCCGGTTCTCCAGCGCTCTGACCAGCAACGACTTCGTGAAGTCGATCAGCCTGATCGAGTACAGCGCCGACCAACTCGCCGCCGCCGCGGACGACATCATCCGCCTGGCCGAAACCGAAGGCCTCGACGCCCACGCCCGCAGCGTGGACATCCGCCGGCAGAAGTGATAAGGCACATGGGCCGTCCGGAATATGCCACAGGTGAAAAGCACAACCCTGTTGGGACAGTCAGGGTCGGGGCTCCGTGTCCGACATCTCCCGGCTCATGATCTGCATGCACCTGCCGTAGACATAGATCCGGTGGCGTTTCTTACCGGTCATCTCTTGGACAACCCCCACTCTGGCGAGTGCATTCGCAATTCCTGCAATTGCGCGGATCATTATTGCAAGTTTGTGGCAATGTTGCAATAGCGAATGCTGGGTATCATGGCCGTAGCTCGGCCGCAAGTGACGACTACCGGGCGGGCTCCAGCCACACCCTGCCCACCAGCAGGCGGACCCGGTTCTCCAGCGCCCTGACCCGCAACGACTTCGTGAAGTCAATCAGCCCGATTTTCAGATCCCCCAATCGAGCCGTTCGCGGCAGCGCCAGTAGAAGCGGCCCAGGACGTGGGCCATGACGAAAGACAAGTAGATACTGAAGGACCCCTCCAGGAGGCGGAGGAATGCCCCGCCGCCCATCAGCCTGTGCGCGAGCAGCCGGTGCAGACCCGCGAGGATGCCGAACAATAGAAGCAGGCCGAGGTATGGGACAAGGGTGCGGACGATCGCCCCCAGCAGAAAGAGCGGATTGAGGGCGGACGTCGAGTCATGAATCACCATGGCCAGCAGGCCCATCGGGAAGAAGAGCACCGCCCAGGCGACCAGGGCCCAGAAGATCGGATCCGCGCTGCTGGTCCACAGCCAGTAGATTCCGGCCGGCGCGACGAACAGGCAGTAGACCCCCGCCAGATACAGCGCGCGGTCCCGCATGTCGCCCAGATCGGCGGTGTCCAGGGCCATGGGCGCCCGCGTCCCGCCTTTGGCACTGTCATGGACACATTCGGCCAGATACCAGACGCCGTAGAGGCCAATCACCACGCGGACCAGCCAACCAAGCAGGCCCAGAGGGAGAATCTCCGACAGGAACGAGATCCCGATCACGATGGCCAGCGTCGTCAGTCCGCCGAAGCTGAAGGGATACAGCAGGATGTCGAGGGGCCAGGGCAGACGGCGTTCGCCGGTGGGTTCTCCGCCGGTCGCGCCGGCAATCGAGTCATACAGCCTCTGCGTGAGTCGGCTCGCGCGCGCGTCGGGCGCCTGGCTCAGAGGCAATGGCGGCGGATGGACGGCCAGGTGCTCGAGAAGCTCCGAGGGAACGGGAGCCGCGCCGGGCGGGTCTTCGCGGACCAGCTCCAGCGCCGGCTCAGGCGTGCGCTCGGGCGCCGGCGGGACGATCGTCGGGCCCCGGCACTGCGGGCAGCGGCCCCGCTTGCCGGCGTGTGCCTCCGCGACCTGGAGCTTCGCACCGCAATGTGGACACGCAAAGCGTATCATGGACCCACCGTCCCAACGCGCCGGCTCGACCAATCCCTATCGCCCGAATCCGACGCTCTCAAGAAATAGACGCCTGGCGCGCGGAATCCTTTTGGCGATTCCGGCCTGGCTCAGAATCGGGTAACCCCTTGTACGATCGGCCGAGTGGTCTCCATGCGACGCCGGGCGTGTTTGTAGTGACGCCGAGAGGCGCTTTTCTGATGAGTTTTGACACGCAACTTCGGTAATGACCGCCCGAATCACTCTCCGCGTAGGTCGTGCGTCCTCGCAGAACATCTTCGGCGAGCGGGGACGCTCGCCCTACGAAGAGCGCCCGTCGCCGGGTTCCGATTACCGAACTTGCTCGTCAAAACTCATTAGGCTGGGCGTCCTCGCCCGACTTTCGGCGCGCGAGGACGCGCGCCACCATGACTCGGCCGGAACGGAACCGGGCCCGAAGCTCGCAGGCAGAATCCGTATCATACATCCCAGGCAAGCCGTTCCCGATAGCGCCAGTAGAACCGCCCGAGGACGTGGGCGAGGACGAGAGATACATAGCCCGCTAGGACGAGGCCCAGAACGGCCCGCTCCAGCGAGGCTGACCCCTGCACCAGCCGGCCGGCAACCAGCCGGAACGACGCCGCGACGACGGCAATCAGCACGAGCAGGCCGGCATACGGGACAAATGTGCGGACGATCGATCCCAGCAGAAAGAGCGGGTTGAGCACGTACAGCCCTTCGTGCAGGACCATGGCGAGCAGGCCCATCGGGAAAAAGACCAGGGCCCAGCCGAGCAGGAGGCCGACGACGGCAGGATTCCGGCCGCCAGAGAGAAAATAGGCCAGGGCCGGCAGGACGAAGACGGCATAGACGGCCAACAGACCGCAGACGCGGGACCACTTGTCGCCGTAACCGGCCGCGTCGAGGATCTGCGGGGCCCGCGTGCCGCCTTTGGCGCTGTCCGCGGTGCATTCCGCCCAGTACCAGGCGCCATAGACCCCGAGAGCCACCTTGGCCAGCAGAAACATCAGGCCCAGAAACGGCAGAAACACCACCTCCTGCAGGACCGTCAGCAGGACCGGAATGCCGACGACGATCGCCAGAGCCGTCAGGCCCGCCACGTTGGCGGGGTACACGAGGATATCGATGGGCCAGGGCAATTGCCGCACGCCGGTGTACTCCGGGGGCGGTTGGAATTTGAGCTTGGCCAGCACCTCCTTATTGCTCAAGGGCGCGGCCCCGCTGCCAACCGGTGGCAGATCCAACAACCGCCGATCGAGGGCGTCCGATGCGGCGGGGGTGCTTCTGCCGGGGTTCTCTGGCGGGACAGCGGCATAGACGGCATCCGCCGCGGTCGGCGGGGCAACGAGCAGCTCTGACGCGATCACGCTGGACGCGGCGGCCGCCTTGGGCAGGGTGATGCGGCCGTGGCACCCGGGGCATTGACCCGCCTGGCCTGCCTGCTCGTCCGGCATCGGGAAGACCCGCTCACAATGAGGACATCGAACCTGCATCATATATCCCAGTTCAGTTGCTCTTTATACCGTTGATAGAATCTACCCAACGATCCGGCAGCGACAAACAACAAATAGAGTTGTACCAGCCGCAGGACAAAAGGCAAGAGCGGTGGGCAGGGCAATCGCAAAGTCGCAAGACATGGTTGGGTGGCAGCGGCAAGCGGAGTCTTCGGAGCTTGCCGATCGTTTCGCCCGTCGCCATCGGCAAGGCCTGCGCAAAGCCTACGGCCTTGCCGCTGCCACCCGTCACCCGTCGCGGGAAGAAAGGCAAGAGCGGCGGGCCTGCAGATCTCCAGAATTCCTGCGGGCCCCGGCAGGATGAGCGTTGGGGCTTCCCGCGCCGGGACGGGCGGGATGGTCGCTCGCGTCTTGCAGCGTCAGCATCCGGCGTAACAGTCGATCTTCACACGCCCCAGTCGAGTCTCTCACGATTTCGCCAGTAGAATCGTCCGACGCTGTTGGCCAGGACCAAGAGCAGGTAGAGTTGCGCGGCTGATCGGAGATACGACCAGATGGGTACGCGCGGTATGACCACGGCGGCAAGACCGGTCAGGGCCAGGAAGAACAGGACCAATCCGCAGTAGGGTACGAAGGTTCGCCCTATCGACTGGACAATCAGCAGGGGATTCAACGCGTCGAATGAATCGAAGATGGCTCCCGCCAGAAACGACATGGGCAGAAAGAAGACGCCGCCGGCCCCCAGCAGCCAGTACCAGGCATCGGCCCGCTCGGTCAGAACGTAATACACGGCCACAGGCCAGCAGGCGATCGCGACAGTGGCAACCAGAAGGAGGGTTTGGGACACAAGGTCGCCGATGCTCAGCTCGCCTGTGATCTGAATGTCCGAGGCACGTCGATGGCCTCTCGAACTATCGATCACGCAGTGCGCGACGTAATAGCATATATAGCATGCAAAGATGATGTAGAAGGGGGCTGTCAGAAGGGTCGTCAGATAACCCGCACCGCCCAGCGGAAGGGCCGATGTGATGAACCGGGTCAGCAGACGGATCACGAACGCCACGAGTTGAGGGACCAGTACAAACACCGCGATGTTCACCGCGCCGGAACTGCTGACCGGATAGGCCAAGGCGTCGAGGAACCACGGAAATCGCGATTCCTCCATCACTTCGGCCAGAGAGCTCGGCCGGTCTGGCTCGGCCCCTGATGTCGTGACCTCGTCGGCTTGGATTTCCGACGGAACTGCCTGAGCCGGCGCGGACCAATCGGGAAGGTCACTGAGGGTTGGCGCGTCCTGGGTTCCGGTCGCGGGCGGAACGATGAGCATCGATTTGCACCGCGGGCAACGGCCTTCTTTATCGGTGTGCGTATCGGACACTCTGAGCCTGCAACCGCAGTGTGCACATTGGAGGTGAATCATGGCTCTCCCTTGACGCTTTTCCGTGCGAATCACCCGCTCCTGCGAACGCTATCCGAATAGTGTATCTTCGATGACCTTGAGATTCCTGTTGGCATAGAACATGTCCGGCTCATGCTTGGTGGCACGGACCCTGATCTGATAGCTCGGCTCTGCAGGATTCTCCGCGTCAAAGAGGATGAGGCCGAGGCCGAACACACGGCACAAGGCATCGAGCTGCGCCAAGTCAGACTCGGAGACGGAGTCGGGTATAACGAGACACACCTTGTGCGAGAAGAGCCGGTATGAGCAGGCTTGGCCAAAGGCCGTGATCAGGGCGCTGGAGTCAGTCTTCACCTCTGCCGATACCACCTCCGGGGGGAACTTCAGGATGTCGCTTTGCCGGGGACACAGCACACCGATGACATCCGGGGTGCCCCATTTTTCCTTGAAGCAGTTGCCGCCCAGCGGAATCGCCTTCGTGCATTCCTCCAACTCTTCCACAAAGTATGCCGCAAAGGACCCGTAGAACTGGTTTTCCCCACCCCTGCGTGGCGTCCGGGTCTCCGCAAGCTGGATGTCGCTCTCCACCTCGGTTTCCCGGAACCGGGTATGGCGAAACAGGCCCCGTGCGGGCTTGGCGATCTCTTCCGGCCGAAAGATATGCAGGTTGGGAACGACGCGACGCGCCGACTTGACCTCCGGCAGTTCCCGCTGGAGGCGACGCATCAGCTCCGCAAATCGCAGTCCACGAGGCTCCTGCCGGAGCAATTCCACGGCCTTGTCACAGATCTGCTCTTTCTGCGTCATGATCGGCCCCCTCCCGGCCTTGTGACTCTATGCCAGCTTCTGCTTGATGAGATTCGCCGCCTCTTTGAGGGCTTCGTCGATTTTGGCGGGGTTCTTGCCGCCGGCTTGGGCCATTTGGGGCTTGCCGCCGCCGCCGCCGTCGACGATGGGGGCGATGGTCTTGACGATATCGCCGGCCTTGAGGGTCTTGATGAGGTCGTCCGTCACGCCGGACAGGAGCATCACTTTGCCATCCTCTTCGTAGGCCAGGACGATCGCGGCGGATTTGGCCTTCTTCTTGAGCATGTCGATGGCCTCGCGGGCCCGGTCGATCGAGGTCGTCGAGAGCCGGCCCACGATCACCGCCGATTCGCCGATCTTCTCGCTGGCGTCCAGAAGCTGCCGGGCTTCCGTCATGGTGTCGGGCCCGCCGGTCTTCGCGGCGGTCTTGAGCTGCTTGACGAGGCGCTTGTTGTCCTCGACGAGCTGCGCGATGCGCTCGGGCAATTTGTCGGCGGGAACCTGGAGCAGGGCCGCGAGCTGCTCGGCGATCTCGCTGCCGCGCTCGAGATGGGCGGTCAGGCCTTGACCGGTCAGGGCTGTGATGCGGCGGACGCCGGCAGAGATACTCTCATCCTTGAGAATCTTGAAGCCGCCGATGACGCCGAGACGATCGACGTGCGTGCCGCCGCAGAACTCCCGGCTGAACGCTTCGCCGATGTGGTCCTGGTCGGCGGCGCCGAGGCAGACGACGCGGACCTCGCTGCCGTACTTCTCGCCGAACAGGGCCATGGCGCCGAGCTTCTGGGCTTCCTCGCGGGGCAGGACCGCCCACGTGACCGGCAGATCGTCGCCGATCTTCTTGCGGACCAGGCGCTCGACCTCTTTGAGCTCTTCCTCGGTCGGGGCCTTCGGATAGGTGTAGTCGAACCGCAGGTAATCGGGAGCGACGTAGCTGCCCTGCTGCTGCGCCGTCTTGCCCAGCACCTGCTGGAGCGCCCATTGCAGCAGGTGCGTGGCGGTGTGGTTCTTTTTCGTCGCGTTGCGGTCCAGGCTGACGATGGCGGAGACCTTCTGCCCGACGCGCAGCGCGCCCTCTGCGAGCTTGCCGCGATGAATCACGGTGTTGCCGACCTTGGTGGTCGCCTCGACCCCAAACGTAGCACGGGCGTCCCGCCCGTGAGTAGCATGGGCATCTTGCCCATGAGTCTTCGTGGCGAGGGCATCTTGCCCTTGCGTGTCGCGGGCATCCTGCCCGCGATTCGAGGGCGGGACGCCCTCGACACGATACCGCATGGGTGAGACGCCCATGCCGCGGGTCTCAATCACGCCGGTATCGCCGACCTGGCCGCCGGCTTCGGCGTAGAAGCAGGTTTGGTCGAGGACCAGGCCGATCTCGATCCCGGCGGGGATTTCGCCCTGCTTGTGGAAGCCCGCGGCGTCGATCCAGCCGAGAATCACGGCCTCGCAATGGTCCGTGCGGTACTTGGGCGCATCGTCCGTCGCCGGCAGGTCGCTGTCGGCCAGACCGGCCAGGAGTGTATCGGTCTTCTGAGCCGCGCGGGCGCGTTCTTTCTGCTCCTGCATCAGCTCCAGGAACCGCTCGATATCCACGAACAGGCCCCGCTCCTGGGCCATGAGCTGCGTCAGATCGACGGGGAAGCCGTAAGTGTCGTAGAGCTGGAAGGCGTCCTCGCCGCTGAGGGTCTTGGTGGGGGTCTTCCCGGCCCGCTTGGCCGCGGCGGCAAACAGCTCCAGACCCCGGTCGAGCGTCCGGCCGAAGCTGACCTCTTCCGCCTGGATCACGGTGGCGACGTGCTCGGCCCGGTCCCGCACTTCGGGGAAGGCCTCGCCCAGGCAGTCCACAACCACGGGGACCAGCTTATAGAGGAACGGCTCGTGCAGGTCGAGCTCGCGGCCGAACCGCGACGCCCGGCGCAGGATCCGGCGAATGACGTAGCCCCGGCCTTCGTTGGACGGGGTTGCCCCGTCCGTGACAGCGAACGTCACCGCGCGGATGTGATCGGCGATGACGCGGAAGGCGTTGTCGGTCTTGTTGCCGAGCTCGGAAGTGTACTTGTGGCCGCTCATCTTGCTGGTGGCTTCGATGATCGGCATGAACAGATCGGTGTCATAATTGCTCCGCTTGTTCTGGAGCACGGAGACGACGCGCTCCAGACCGGCGCCGGTGTCGATGTACCGGGCGGACAGCGGCACGAGATTGCCCGAGGGCTGGCGGTTGAACTGGATGAAGACGAGATTCCACAGCTCGATGTAGCGGGCGCAGTCGCCGTTGACGCGGCACTGATGCCCCGGGACGCCCTTCTTGTCGCAGCGGTCGGGTCCGAGATCGATATGGATCTCGCTGCACGGCCCGCACGGGCCGGTCTCGCCCATCTCCCAGAAGTTCTCCTTCTTGCCGAACGCCAGGACCCGCTCGGCGGGGATCGGCGTCAGCTTCGTCCAGAGCCCGGCGGCCTCGGTGTCCTGGGGCAGGCCGTCTTTGTCGTCGCCCCCGAAGACCGTCGCCCACAACTGGTCGGGGTTGATGCCCCAGACCTTCGTCAGCAGCTCCCAGGCCCACGCGATCGACTCGGCCTTGAAGTAATCGTTGAACGACCAGTTGCCGAGCATCTCGAAGAACGTGTGGTGATAGGTGTCCTTGCCGACCTCTTCCAGGTCGTTGTGCTTGCCGCTGACGCGCAGGCACTTCTGGCTGTTGACCGCCCGCGGCCACTCGGCGGGCTTGAGACCCAGGAAGATGTCCTTGAACTGGTTCATGCCGGCGTTGGCGAACAGCAGGGTCTCATCCCCCTGCGGCACGACCGGCGAGCTCGGGACAAACGCATGCGCCCGGGCCGTAAAGAACTCGATAAACCCACGACGAATCTCTTTGGAGCTCAGCATTCTCAAAACACCCTTGCCTGTTCTATAATTCCATGGGTGGCAGCGTCAAGGCCGCCGGCTTTCGTTTGTAGTGTGCTCGCAAGAGCATATCTTCGTGTCGCGGACGCGGGCGTCCGCGCTTCGAAGGCGAGACGCCTTCGAAGCGGCGCGGGCAGGATGCCCACGACACGAACGCCTTACGGCGTCACTACCAACCGCTTGACGCTGCCACCCTCGCAATCATCCAACCGTAATCTGCTATCGGCCGATCAGGCTTCCGCCTCGACCGGTTCCTCGGCCTTCGCTTTCGACTTCGCGGTCGCGGCCGCGAGCAGTCCCTTTTCGGACAGGATCTTCTCCTTCAACTCGCTGCGGACCTCGGGATAATCGATCAGGTACTTCTTGGCATTCTCGCGGCCCTGGCCGAGCCGGATCTTGCCGTAATTGATCCAGGCGCCGCTGCGCTCGATGATGTTGGCGGCCAGCGCCAGGTCGAGCAGGTCGCCCTCGTAGCTGATGCCGCTGTCGAACATGATGTCGAACTCGGTCTCCCGGAAGGGCGGCGCGATCTTGTTCTTGACGACGCGGGCCCGCACGCGCGAGCCGATGGCGCCGCTGTTGTCCGTCAGGGTGCTCAGCCGCCGGATATCGATGCGGACGGAGCTGTAGAACTTCAGGGCCTTGCCGCCCGGCGTCGTCTCGGGGTTGCCGAACATGACGCCGATCTTCATGCGGATCTGGTTGATGAAGACCAGGGCGGTCCGGCTCCTGCAAATGATGCCGGTGAGCTTGCGCATCGCCTGGCTCATGAGCCGGGCCTGCAGGCCGACGTGCGTGTCGCCGATGTCGCCTTCGAGCTCCGCCTTGGGCGTCAAGGCGGCCACCGAGTCGACGACGATCACGTCGACGGAGTTCGACGAGATCAGCATCTCGGCGATGTCGAGAGCCTGCTCGCCGGTGTCCGGCTGGCTGACCAGCAGACTGCTGACATCGACGCCCAGCTTCTTGGCCCAGGTGGTGTCCAGGGCGTGCTCGGCGTCGATGAACGCGGCGACGCCGCCGGTCTTCTGGGCACTGGCGATCACGTGCAGGGCCAGCGTCGTCTTGCCCGACGACTCCGGCCCGTACAGCTCGCTGATGCGCCCGCGCGGGATGCCCGCGCCGCCCAGGGCGATGTCGAGCGACAGCGCCCCGGTGCCGATGCCCTCGATCCGGGCATAGGACTGCTCGTCCATCTGCATGATCGAGCCCTGGCCGTACTGCTTCTCGATCTGCGCGATCACGCGCTGCAGCGCCGCCTGCTTGCCGTCGGCGGCCGGTTCCGGAGTGGTGGTGCTTGTGGTCTTTTTGGCTTTTGCCATGGTACATTACCTCCAACTTACTCTCTCGCCCTTCCTTTACCTTTCTATTCAAAACGAAATCACATCGTTTTACCGCTTATCAAAGTCTCTGATAGAATGAGCCTGGATATGTCATTGCGAGGAGCGCAGCGACGAAGCAATCTCAATCCCACGGGTGGGAGATTGCTTCGCGGGGCTCGCAATGACATGGAAGTCGTCTTCATTCTGTCAGAGGCTCTCAGTCTACCAAATTGAAGTTCCCCAAGGGGGTATACATCGGTCCTTGCGGAGTCAGGCGACTCTCGTACACGACGATCGAGGCCGCGCGAACGGTGCCCAGATCGTAATCCTTGTATTGCTCCACCATCCGTCCCAGTTTCTCGCCCGCCTTGCTGTTGCGGATGCGGCACAGCGTCAGATGGCCCGAGAACTGCCGGCCCTCTTTGGGCCAGCCCGCCTCGGCCAGCTCTTCTTCGAGTTCCTGCTGCAATTCGAGCAGCGCGGGACAATCCAGGCCCGCTCCCATCCACAGGACACGGGCGCTGCGGCCGCCGAACGAGCCGGCCTCCCGCACGGCAAAGTCGAACGCCTCGTGCCGGCTCGCGACGTCCTTGGCGATGTTGCAGATCTCGACGATTTGCGGGTCCGGGACCTCGCCCAGGAACTTGAGCGTCAGGTGCATGCTCTCAGGCTCCACCCACTTGACGTCGCCCTTGTGAATATCCACTTGCTGAGCCAACTCCTTTTGCAGATCGGCCAGCTCGGCTCGAATCTCCTCGGGAATGTCAATCGCAATGAAACACCGCATCTTCGTCACTCGTGCCTCAGAAACCCGTGCACCGCCGCAGCATC
Organism: Planctomycetota bacterium; assembly: GCA_016872975.1. Lineage (GTDB taxonomy): Bacteria > Planctomycetota > Phycisphaerae > Sedimentisphaerales > Anaerobacaceae > PLanc-01. The sequence goes on along the minus strand of VGYL01000035.1, from coordinate 6,176 downwards.
TCCAGCCGGGCGTCGATGTCTTCACGGGTGACGCTCGTCAGGCCCGCGAGGGAGAAATCCGCGATCGTGAACGACGCGACGACGGTGCCGTAGGCGACGGCGGTCTTGAGCGTCTCGAAGTCCGTCGTGCGGGCCTGGGCCAGATAGCCCATCAGGCCGCCGGCGAAGCTGTCGCCCGCGCCGGTCGGGTCGCGGACCTCGGTCGCCGGGTAGGCGGGCAGGACGAACTTGCTCCCATCCGCCAGGCACATCAGCGCGCCGGACTCGCCCTTCTTGATGATGACGATCGACGGGCCCATCGCCAGGATCTGCTCGGCGGCCCGGATCAGGTTGGACTGCCGGGCCAGCAGCTTGGCCTCGTCGGCGTTGATAATCAGGCAGTGGATCTTCGTCAACAGCTCGGTCAGGTCCGCCAAGTGGTCCGTGATCCAGAAGTCCATCGTATCGGCCGCCACGAACAGCGGCGCGCGGATCTGACTGAGCAACTGAATCTGCAGACGCGGGGCGGTGTTGGCGAGAAAGACGAAGCGGCTGTCCGCGAAGGCCAGGGGCACCACCGACGGCTGCTCCGCCAGGACGTTCAGCTCGATGGCGTCCGTCACGCGGTCGTCCATGGTCTCCTTGTACGTGCCGGCCCAGCGGAAGGTCTTGCTGTGGGCGCGGACTTCCAAGCCTCCCAAATCGACATCCCGGCCCGCGAAGAGGCTCGGAATATGGAACGGGCAGTCCGCGCCGATGACCCCGATGAAGCGGACGTGCGAGAAGAAGCTCGCCGCCATGGCGAAGTAGATCGCGGAGCCCCCGATACAGTTTTCACTGGACCCGTGGGGCGTCCGGATCGTGTCGATTCCGATGGACCCCGTCACCAATAGTGGCATTGTCGTCGCCTATGCTTGTGCGTTGGCCTCAAACCTTGTGAGCGTCCGATCGATGCGCTGCAGGGTGCGCTCCTTGCCGAGCAGACTCACGGAATCGAAGATCGGCAGGCTGATCGTCGTGCCCGACAGGGCCACGCGCAAGGGCTGGGCCACCTTGCCCAGGCCGACCTGCCGCTCCTCGGCCAGGCCGCGGAGCATCTCTTCGATCCCTTGTTCCGTCAGCGGGTCCATCCCCGCCAGCCGCTGGCGCACCTGCCGGAGAATCTCCAGGGCCCGGTCTTTCAAAAGGACCTTTTGAACCGCTTTTTCCTCGTATTCGATCGCATCGTCCGCGACAAACGCGAATACACTTTTACGTTCGATATCCTCGAAAGTTCGTGCTCCCTCGCACAGCTTGACGATCCGCGCCAGCGTTGCCTCGTCCGCCTGCCGCACGGGCGAGCCGACCTCCTGCAGATAGGCCTGGAAGTGCGCGAGGACCTTCTCGGGCGGCTCGATCCGCAGGTGCTCGGTATTGAACGCCAGCAGTTTTTTGCGATCGAACAAACTGTTGCTTTTCGTCAGCCGCGTAAGGTCGAACGAGTGAATCAGTTCCTCGACGGTCATGATCTCCCGCTGGTCGCCGGGGTTCCAGCCGAGCAGGGCCAGGAAGTTGACCATCGTCTCGGGCAGATACCCGCTGCGGAAGAAATCGACGATGTTGATCTCAGGCAGACGGACACCTACATGTTTGGCGATCGCCTCGATTACCGGGATGTCCGGCGTCGTTTCGCCGTGCAGGAATGACTGCAACTGCCCCGCCGTAATCCCGCCGACTCCGGTGAGACCGATCGCGACGACTTCGTTCGGATTAACGTCCGCCATCTTCTGGAGGGCCGTACGGAGGGTCTGCGGGCGCTCGCGCTTGGAGAGCTTGCCGCCGGTGTCGCTGACGGTGACCGACATGTGGGCGTACTGCGGCGTCGGGCGGTCCGGGAACAGCGCCTCCCACAGGGCCTTCTGGCCCGGCGTGTTCATCAGGTGCTCCTGGCCGCGAATCACGTGCGTGATCTCCATGTGATAGTCGTCGACCACACAGGCGAAGTTGTACGTGGGGAAACCGTCGCTCTTGAGGATGATGAAATCGCCGCCCAGCTCCGCCGGGCTGAAGGTGATCCGCCCGCGAATGAGGTCATCGACCACCAGGGGCTTCTCCATCGGCAGCGCGAACCGCACCGTTACCGGCCGGCCCTCGGCACGCGCTTTCTCCACGTCCTGCTCGGAGGGAAACCGCTCGGGCCGGGGATAAAGAAAGCCCTTCTTCTGCGCCTCGGCCTGCGCCCGCATGGCATCCAACTCCTCGGGCGTTTCGAAGCAGTAGTACGCCCCGCCCGCCTCGACCAGTTGCCGCACGCAACGGTTGTAAAGATCGAGGCGTTCGGACTGCCAGTACGGCCCATGCGGACCGCCCACTTCCGGGCCTTCATCCCATTCGATGCCCAGCCAGCGGAGGTCCTGCATCACCTGCCGGGCCGCCGTCGGTGTGTTGCGCTTGAGATCGGTATCTTCGATCCGCAGAAGGAAAGTGCCGCCCGACCGACGGGCCCACAACCAATTGAACAGCGCAGTCCGCGCCCCCCCGACGTGCAGATACCCCGTCGGCGACGGCGCAAATCGCGTTACCACTTTCTCCGGCACTACTTAGAACTCCTCGTCGACAAACCCGTGGAAATCCTCAAGTTAAGCGAAAGAATCCCTATTGTCAAGTACGAGAAAGCGGTTTGTGCGACGGGGTCTGCAATCGGCACACACACTCATTTGTGGCCTGGTTCAGAACCCGGTAACAGTCTTGGCGGATGGCAGCGTCCAGGCCGTTTGTAGTGACGCCGCAAGGCGTTCTCTGCAAAACATGCCCTTGCGGGCACACTACAAACGCAGGCGGCGCTGGACGCGGCCACTCGTTGAACCTTGTCGAGGTGCTACCCCGATCCGGGCAAATTTGAACCAGGCCTCACTTGTCGTTCGAAATGGGCCATAACGACAAGAGGTCCCCGGACGTGATGACACACGTCCGCGGACCTCTTGTGCAAGCTGCGTGGCCACGACCTGCCTGCGCCCGTAGCCCAAGGCTGCGTCTTTGATGCTGCCGCCGGCTCATTCGCCGGTCTTTCTTCATCGTTCGGCCGAGGCGTAGGTTTCGGCCGGGGCTCTGACGCCGGTGTCGTAGCGTCGCTCGTACGGCGGGGTCGGCGGCTTGGTCGCCAGCAGACCGCCGAGGGCTGCCGCGACGGCGCCCAGGATCATCGCGACGGCCAGCGAGATGAACGTGGCGGCGGTTACCGTTGCCACCTGCTCGCCGGTCTCCCGCGCCTGCTGGGCCGCATTTTCCAGATTCGTGATCGTCTGGTTGGCCTGGGCCTGGCTCATGCCGGTGCTCTGCGCGATCTCCTGCGCCAGTTGCTGCCGGTCCTGGGGCGTCCGCGGGCCCTGGAGATATTCGTTGATGTCCGCCAGGAGGCTGTCGTCCGCCTGCCGGCCACCCCCTACCGCCTTGGCGATCTCCTGCCGAATGATCTCCGGACTGAGCCCGATGCTTTGCAGCGTCTGCTCGATCACGCCTTGCCCCTGCCCAGAGCCGGCGGCCTGACCGGCGGCCGAAACCCCGCTGCCCAGCAAGGCGATTCCGCCGCCCACCAGGGCGCTCAGCGCCGTGGTCGCCACCAGGAACATGATCACGTAGAACAGCCCCCAGACCGTCAGGCCGTGCAGCGCCCGGTCGAGCTTGCTGGGCAGCCAGGCCAACCGGCCCGCCACCCAGCCGCCGATGAACAGCGCGATCAACCCCGTGATCAGCCACCAGATGGCCGCCCCGATGCCCAGGGCCCGGGGGCTGGTCGTCTCCCGCCCGGTCAGGTCGATCGTCGCCGCGCCGATTCCGGCGCCCAGCATCTGGAGCGTCAGGAAGACCGCCAGCGTCACGAGCGTTCCCGCGAAAATGGATCCCCACGAGATCCGCCGCCAGCCTGTCCGCCACTCGCGGACATAGCCATGCTCACCATATCCCCGTTCTTCTTCATTCCCTAACATAGTTGTTCCCTTTACAAGGAGTCCCCGATCGTGTTCGATGACAACGATTCCTATGATGCCTTACTCCAACGGACCCCCCGGTGGTAATAGTCTTTCTGCCAATTCTCCGGCGTGAAATCCCGCACCGGCTCCGCGGGGGAGACCAGGACGGCGCGATCGGGAATTCCCTGCCAGCGCCAGCCTCTGCAAGCAGGAGGGCGGGTGTGCCGGAGTGCGTCAACGCCGAAAACAGGGCAATTGCCCTGACGCCGAAAAGCCTTTGATTGTCTCCGGCAGTCGCGGTAGGATACTGCTACGGATTGCCACTATGGTTGATGTTGAGAGACAGGTTGGCTATTGGCGTCAGGGGTCGGCTGAGGACTGGGAAGTTGCCGTCAAGTTGGTAAAGGACGGAAAGAGCCGGCATGGGTTATTCTTCGCCCATTTGGCTTTGGAGAAGATGCTCAAGGCACTCATCTGTCGCCGGACGCAGGACGTCCCACCCCGGATCCACAACCTCATCCGTCTCACGGAACTGGCGGACCTGAAGCCCGATGACCGGCAAGCCGATGTGTTGGCTGATATGAACCAGTTCAACCTGGAGGGACGGTACCCCGAATCCTACACACCCCACCTGAGTTCTGAGAAAGCGGTGGAATATATCGCTCGCTCGCAAGAGGTGTTGACGTGGCTGACCCAACAATTGTAAACATTGTCCGAAGATACTTGCAGAACCTCGCACACCACGGCATTCTGGCGCGCATGGGCGTGATCTTTGGCTCGTACGCCTCAGGCCAGCCGCACCAATGGAGCGACATCGATCTGCTGGTCGTATCCCCTGCGTTCGACGGCGCATTCTCTCGGGATGCGATCGACTCCTTGTGGCGCGTGGCCGCACGCACCGACAGTCGCATCGAGCCGATTCCCTGCGGCGAGCGCCAATGGACGGAGGATGCGACAACACCCATCATCGAAATCGCCCGGCGGGAAGGCGTGCAGGTGCTGCCGAACGGCGATTCCGAGGGTCGGACTCCCTGAACCATGGCCCGTATCCGCCCCATGAAGACCACTGTGAGCATCTCGCTGGAAGAAGACCTGCTGGCGGAAATCGACAGGCTGGCCCGCAGCGAACGGCGTTCGAGATCGGCGTTGTTACAGGAAGCGGTTCGTTTGTACCTCCGGCGCAGAGATCGGTGGAATAAGATCTTCGCCTGGGGCAAGGCCGCCGCCAAGAGCAAGGGCCTGTCCGAAAGGGATATTGCGGAAGAGATCCAGGCCCACCGACGCAAGCGTAGAGTGGGGTCCCGATCCAAGTGCGGTCAATCCTCTACCTTAGCAGGGATTCGGGTCTACCGCGCCGGGGGCAAGGAAGACAACGGGTAGAGGACACCCGATAGATAACAGACATAGAAGAGGCCGAAGATACTCCAACTCCAGGCCAGGACTCGAAATGCCATCGTGAGGCGGGGACGCTAGGCGAAGCTATAGGCCAGATGGTTGAAGAACAACATGAGGACCACGACGCTGTTCATATAGGGATCGCCAATGTATCCAGGCGGAAGGCTGAGGTACAAGCGGAGGTTCCCTGCAAGCAGCAGGAGGATCACAACCAGCATTCCGTAGCGATAGGCGGGATATGATAACGACGACGGCGGTGGTTCGGTGAATAGAGATCGAGCTTTCATAGCATTCCTCACAGGCACAGAACACCGATTGTCGCTCTTCTCCATCCCGAAGAGCACAGGAACGAGCGATCCACGGGGCCATTGTAGCAGCGAGTCGCCAGACCGGCAAAGCGAATCCGCAGGGAAGGACTCCGTAAGAGGGGCCGGGCAACACTGTCCGTGGCGAGTCGGTTGGGCGCTGCGAGCGGCCAAGAGCCATCAACCGCCGAGGGGCAGGCGCAGGCAGGCGCGGCAGCCGGGGCGGTTGGGGTGGTTTTGGAGGGTGAGGGAGCCGCCGTGGGCTTCGGCGATCTGGCGGCTGAGGGTCAGGCCGATGCCGGAGCCGTGGTCCTTGGTGGTGAAGAAGGGGACGAAGACGTCGGTGCCGTCGGGCAGGCCCGGGCCGTCGTCGTCGATGTGGATTTCGATCTTGCCGGGGGCGGCGCGCCAGCCGATCAGGACCTGGCCGTCGCCGCCGGGGCGGGATTGAAGGCTGGCCTCCACGGCGTTGGAGACGACATTGATGAGCAGTTGCTCCAGTTGGTCGCGGTCGCCCTGGATCTGGGTTTCGCGGCCGGCGAGGATTGTC